>CAININ010000232.1 GCA_903849265.1 uncultured Acidimicrobiaceae bacterium | reverse complement strand
GAACACCGGATGCGTCGACGCATCGAACTTCTGTCCGAGGTGGTGTTCGAAACCGATCGCGACGGCAACCTGGTGTTCCTCAACGACTCGTGGAGCAACGTCGTCGGTCGTGATGTGGAGGGATGCCTGGGACTCGATCTCGTCGGGTTCTTCCCCGTGGAGAGCCAGTCAGAGGTCAGCGAGCTCCTAGATGGCCAGGTATCCGAAGGGAAACGCCTGCTCACGTCACTGGTGCGGCCCGACGAGAGAACGGTATGGGTGTCGATCTCCACGGCACGGATCTCCACGGGGGGGGTCGTCGGGGTGTTCCACGATGTGACCGTCGAGAAAGTGGCCCAAGACGAGCTGGCCAAGCTGGCCAAGCTGTCTCTGGTGGCGAGCTCGACCGGCTGCGTGGTGGTCATCACCGATGCCCATGGCATCGTCGACTGGGTGAACCCTGCCTTTGAGCAGCGGACCGGCTATGTGCTCGAAGAGGTGCGAGGCCGGACGCCCGGTTCGCTCTTGCAGGGTCCTGCGACCGACCCTGCGACCGTGGCCCGGATCGCCGCGGGCATCGCACGGCGTGAGTCGGTCCGCGAGGAGATCCTGAACTACACGAGGGACGGCGAGCCCTACTGGGTCGTGATCCAGATCTCACCGGTGTTCGACTCGGCCGGTCGTTTGGATCACTTCGTGTCGGTCCAGCTCGACTCGACCGAGCGCAAGCGCCACGAACGGGAGATCCTCGAACAGAAGGCAGCCCTGGAAGATCGGGTGCTCACTCGGACGGCGGAGCTCCGCAAGGCCAAGGAGGCGGCCGAGGACGCCGCCCTCGCCAAGAGCGCGTT
The DNA here is from genome assembly GCA_903849265.1 of uncultured Acidimicrobiaceae bacterium. GTDB lineage: Bacteria > Actinomycetota > Acidimicrobiia > Acidimicrobiales > RAAP-2 > Bog-756. The sequence goes on along the minus strand of CAININ010000232.1, from coordinate 715 downwards.
CATCGCCAACGTGAGCCATGAGATCCGCACGCCGCTGAACGCCATCATCGGCCTGTCGCACCTCTGCCTGAAGACGGAGCTCGACGACAAGCAGCGTGACTACGTGGCAAAGAGCGAGACGGCAGCAAAGCGGCTGATGAGTGTGGTCAACGACATCCTCGACTTCTCCAAGATCGAGGCCGGCGCCTTGGTCCTGGAACACGCCCCCTTCGCATTGGCCTCGGTCATCGGCAACGTCGATGCGGTCATCGGAACGCTCGCCCGCGAAAAGGGGCTGGAGTTCTCGGTCGACACCTCTGATGCCCTGCCCGCGCATCTGATCGGCGATCCGCTCCGGCTCGAACAAGTGCTCCTCAACTTGGTGGCCAACGCTGTCAAGTTCACACATCGGGGGTCGGTGCGTGTCCTCATCGGTATCGAGTCAACTGACGACTGCTCGGTGACTCTCGAGTTCCGCGTCCACGACAGCGGCATCGGACTCACCCAGGCGCAGATCGACCGCCTCTTTCAGGCGTTCTCCCAGGCTGACGAGTCGACGTCGCGGGCCTATGGCGGGACTGGACTCGGTCTGGCCATCTCTAAGCGACTCGTACAGCAGCTCGGAGGCCGCATCGGAGTGTCCAGCATGCCTGGCGTCGGCAGCACCTTCCACTTCACCGCGCAGTTCACCTCGGTCGAGGGACGTGTCGATTTCGACGCCGCCGCCATCGATGCG
>CAININ010000231.1 GCA_903849265.1 uncultured Acidimicrobiaceae bacterium | reverse complement strand
CGTCGAGGCCGAGCGCGCCTTCCTGGCTGAACTCGGCGGCGGGTGCACGCTGCCCGTCGGAGCCCATGCCGTGGCCGAACGCACCGGTGGGCTCCCCACCGTCATTCGCCTGACCGGACTCCTCGCTAGCGCCGACGGCCATGTGGTGCTGCGCCATGAGGCGGTGGGAACCGATGGCCCCGCTCTCGGCCGGTCGGTCGCCCGCTATCTCCTCGATGACGCCGGCGGTGCTGCCCTCGGGCCGTGGGGACCGGAGGCATGACGGTCGCCCTCGTTGGCGCCGGCCCCGGCGATCCCGGACTGCTCACCCTGCGCGGTGCTGAACTGCTGGGCGCGGCCGAGGTGGTCGTCTACGACCGGTTGATCGCCACCGAACTGCTCGATCTCGCACCAACGGGCGCCGAGCTGATCGATGTCGGCAAAGGGCCTGGCCAGTCCGGACGCCAGTCCGACATCAACGACCTGCTCGTAGCGCATGGGCGGGCGGGGCGCCGCGTGGTCCGGCTCAAGGGCGGAGACCCGTTCGTGTTCGGACGCGGTGGTGAAGAGGCCGAGGTGCTGCGGCGTGCAGGGGTCGACGTCGAGGTGGTTCCCGGGGTGACCTCGGCGTTTGCCGCCCCAGCCGCGGCCGGCATCCCGGTCACCCACCGCACCGTGTCCACGTCGGTGACCGTGGTGACGGGGCACGCCGGAGATCCGGCACTCCCCGGTGTCGATTGGGACCTGCTCGGCCAGCTCGAAGGCACCCTGGTCATCTTGATGGGCATGGCCGCACGGGCAGCGATCGCTGAACGGCTGCTGGTCGCTGGCCGCACCCGCGACACGCCGGTGGCCGTGGTCCACTGGGGGACGACATCTCGCCAGCAGGTGGTGCGCACGACGCTCGACGGACTGGCCGCGGTGGACCTGCCCGCGCCGTCGGTCATCGTCGTCGGCGCCGTGGCCGGACTGGACATGACCGCCGTCATCGCTGCTACCGGCGAGGGCTGACCCGGTGGACCCGGCGGAGGGAAGTTCCGGGCCCGCTGCCCCTGGACGACTGGACGGCGTGCGAGTAGTGGTCACCCGGGCCCGGACTCAGGCATCGGGTCTGGTCGAACGCCTTGTCGATCTGGGTGCCCGTGTCGTGGAGCTCCCGGTGATCGCAGTGGAGGATCCGGTCGACGGGGGAGCGGCGCTTTCTGCGGCGATGGAACGAGTGGTATCGGGTGCCTATGACTGGGTGGTCGTCACGTCGGCCAACGGCGCTGGACGTGCGGTAGACGCCCTGGACGGGCGAGCACCGGCGGGGTCGACCCGGTGGGCGGCCGTGGGGACCTCGACGGCGCGTGTCCTCGAAGAACGAGGGATCGTTCCGGACCTGGTTCCTGGGGCGGCGGTGTCGGACGCGCTGGTCGAGTCATTCCCGTCCGTTCCCTCGGAACAGGCGGGGACGGTGTTGTTCGTCCGGGCTGAGCAGGTGCGCGGTGTCGTGGCTCCTGGCCTCGAGGCAAAAGGGTGGTTGGTTGACGAGGTGGTCGCCTATCGAACGGTCGCCGGTCACGTCGGACCCAACGCCATCGCTGAGGCCCGTGTCGCCGACGCCATCGCCTTCACCTCGTCCTCGACGGTAGAGCGGACCATCGACCTGCTGGGAGTAGCCGGGGTCCCGGCGGTCGTGGTCTCCATCGGCCCGATCACGAGCGGCTCGGCGCGAGCCGCCGGGCTCGAGGTCACCGTGGAAGCGACCGAGCACACGCTCGACGGTCTGGTGGAAGCAATGATCGTGGCACTGTCGGGAGCGACGTCGGGTGCCAGCGCACCCAAAGGCCCCGTACAAGAACGACCGACGCCGTCGGCGTAGTCTGGATCACTGTGCCCAGTTCTCTTCCGGTCCCCGGATTCCCGACCCGTCGCCTTCGACGCCTGCGGCGCACGCCGGCGCTGCGCCGCCTGGTGGCCCAGACCCGCCTGACCACCGACGACCTGGTGGCCCCCCTGTTCGTTGCCGACGGGCTCGATGCCCCGCGGCCGGTCGGCTCGCTTCCGGGCGTGTCCCAGCACACGATCTCGTCCCTGGTCGAGGAGGTCCGGCGGCTTGCCGGTCTGGGCCTCCCCGGGGTGATCCTCTTTCCGCTCCCCCGGCCCGAGGACAAGGACGCCACCGGCTCGGCGGCGCTCGACCCCGACGGCATCACCCGCCGTGCGATCGAGGCCGTGAAGAACGCAGTCGGCGACGACCTGGTGGTGATGGCCGACTGCTGCCTCGACGAATTCACCGACCACGGGCACTGCGGGATCCTCGACCCCCGGACCGGGGACGTCGACAACGACGCCACGATCGAACGGTATGCCGACCTCGCCGTGGTGCAGGCCGCCGCGGGGGCCGACATCATCGCCCCCAGCGGGATGATGGACGGCCAGGTCGGTGCTATCCGCGCTGCGCTCGACAGCGCGGGCAATCCGACCACTGCGGTGCTGGCCTATGCGGCCAAGTACGCCTCCGCCCTCTACGGGCCCTTCCGTGAAGCCGCCGACGTCACCATTGTGGGAGGGGGCGACCGCAAGGGCTATCAGCAGGATCCCCGGAACCGACGAGAAGCCCTAGCCGAGGTGGCGCTCGACGTCGCCGAGGGTGCGGACATGGTCATGGTCAAGCCGGCCCTGACCTATCTCGACGTGGTGGCCGAGGTCCGGGCCATGGTGGATGTCCCGGTGGCCGCCTATCACGTGAGTGGGGAGTACGCCATGGTCAAGGCCGCAGCGGAGCGCGGATGGATCGACGGTCCCGCCGTCGCGCTCGAGCAGATCACCGCCGTCAAGCGGGCGGGGGCCGACATCGTCCTCACCTACTTCGCCGGTGAGCTGGCCGAGGTGCTCGGTGCCTGATCGCCAGCGACCCGTGATGACGCACACAGTGTCCGAGGCGCTGTTCGCCCGCGCCGAACGGGTGATCCCCGGAGGCGTCAACTCGCCCGTCCGGTCCTTCCGGTCCGTTGGCGGGCATCCCTACTTCGTGGCCCGGGGAGAGGGCGCCTACGTCTGGGACGCCGACGGAAACAAGCTCCTGGACTTCGTGCAGTCCTATGGCGCCTCGATTCTCGGGCACGCCGACCCCGAAGTGGTGGCCGCCGTGCGGTCGGCCGCTGGCAAGGGGACGACGTTCGGCGCCCCTACTGAGGGCGAAGTCCTGCTGGCCGAGGCGATCGCACATCGGGTCCCCGGGTGCGAGCAGGTCCGCCTGGTGTCGTCGGGAACCGAAGCGACCATGAGCGCCATCCGCGTGGCACGCGGGTTCACTGGCCGGAACCGCATCCTCAAGTTCGACGGCTGCTACCACGGGCACTCCGACGGCCTCTTGGCCGGCGGCGGCAGCGGCGTGGCCACCCTCGGCCTTCCGGACTCCGCCGGCGTGCCGCCTGGCTCGGTTGCCGACACCATCGTCGCGCCGTACAACGTGGTCCCCGAGATCGACGACCAGGTGGCCTGCGTGATCGTGGAGGCTGTCGCCGCCAACATGGGCCTGGTGGCGCCGGCCGAGGGCTTCCTGGCCGGGTTGCGGACGGCCTGCGACGAGGCGGGCGCACTGCTCATCTTCGACGAGGTGATCACCGGGTTTCGCCTTGGCGAGGGAGGAGCGGCCGACTACAGCGGAGTGCAGCCAGATCTGTGGTGCTTCGGCAAGGTGATCGGGGGCGGACTTCCGGTCGGAGCGTTCGGCGGTCGGGCCGACGTGCTCGAGTCGCTGGCGCCCCTTGGGCCCGTCTACCAAGCCGGCACGCTGTCGGGAAACCCGTTGGCGACGGCGGCCGGTCTGACCGTGCTCCGGATGCTCTCCGCCGAGTCATATGCAGGACTTGCCGCCCGGGTCGCCTCGTTCGGCGACGCACTGCAGCAGATCCTCAACGACGCGGTCATCGCGTCGGGGGTGACCGATGCCGAAGGCCGGCAGCTCACGGCGCGGGTGCCGGTGGTCGGCCCGCTCCTCGGCCTGTTCTTCGTGCCCGAAGGAGCGCCTGACGTGCGGGACTATGCCGGGGCGGCGGCATCAGCCGGCACAGGAATCTACGCCCGCTTCTTCCGGGCCATGTTGGACCGGGGCGTCGCTCTGGCACCGGGCCCGTACGAAGTGGCGTTTCCATCACTCGCCCACGGCGGTTCCGAATTCGAGCTGGCGCTCTCCTGTGCCGCCGAAGCAATTGTCGAGGCCGTTGCTGTCAGATAGTCGGGACGGAACGCTCAAGTCCGGGTGCAGATGTGCCGATGCCTGTCTGTGGTTTATAAATTCTTCGCATCCAGACTTCCCGTGGTGCAGAATGGCGGCAAGACGTCGGCGACCGAGGCGGATGTCGTTGGCGTGTCGGACCCAGCACGGGCCCGACTGGAGAACGTAGGACCGGCGGGTGCAGGGCACCTGGCGGTACACCACCACTGTCCATCCAAGGAGTGACGCATGACCGTCGGGATCACTGAGCTACCTCCAGAAGGCATGCAGCTCCCCGGGGTTGCGCTGGCTGGCGACGCTGACCGCGGGACCAAGACGACCGAGGGCATCAGCCTGCTGTTCACCACGGCCGGCATCACCGTCCAAGGTCCCCAACCGCAGATCGAACGCCTCTTGGTGTGGACGGCCCTCGACTCGGCCACCTGCCACGAGCCCATCGTGCTGTCCGACGGTCATGATGCCGTCATCTTGGAGCTCACGTCGGGAGGACAGGTGATCCGTTTCCTGCTCTCTTCCGAGAACGTCTCGCCGGGCCAGGCTGCCTATCTCGACCAGGCGCTCCCGACCTGGCTTGCCCGATACAAGGGTTCGTCAGCAACCGTCCTACCCGCACCGATGGTAACCGTCGCCCCCGGCCAGGAGGCTGAGGAAGCGCTGGTTGCCGAGCCTGTCCAGGCCGAGTCTGTCCAGGCAGAGGCCGAAGTAGCGGTCGAGGTCGGCGTTGCGCTGCCGGCCCCCGGACCAGCAGTGTCTCCGGCCCCCAGCTTCGCCACCGCGGGAGTTGCTGCAGGAGCCACTGCGGCGATGGCCGGTGCCGCGCACCTCGCCCTCGACCGGTCAGTGTCCAACAGCAACGGAAGTAGCAACGGAAACGGATCGGCGATGGCGTCCGCCACACGGCTGGCTCCGCCTCCGCCCCCGCCCGCTCCTCCGTCCCGCCCAACCGGAGCCTCTTCACCCCCGCCGCCTTCCGCTCCCTCGTTCGCCTCGGCACCGCCGCCTGCCTCGGCACCGCCGCCACCGCCTGCCCCGGCGAAGTCCACCTCGATCGCTGATGTGCCGGTGGCTTCTGCCGCGTCGGCCACAACGTGGGATGACCCCCCCCTCGGCGATCAGATCGATGACCAGCCAGCCCCGGCAAAGAAGTCCCGGTTCGCCCTGGCCCGTCGCAAGCCGAAGGGCTCGGAGGTCGCGGGTGTGGCTGCCGTCGGTGTCGCTTCCGGTGCCGCAGTAGCGCTTGATGGCGATGTCGTCACTGCTGGTGCTCCGCCCGTTTCTTCCCCGACCGCCGGTCCGCCGGTGGCTGCGCCGATCGACCCGGTGCCGCTGGCTGTGCAGCCTCCGCCTCCGACGGTTGCCGCCACGCCGACCGACCGCCTTGCCGTACAGGACACACCCATCGCCCCGGGGAGCGACCCGGCCGACGCAACGGCCGATGCATCGGCCGATGCAACCAGCGAGGACCACGGGACCTCAGGTGTCGTACTCGCTGACCCTGGTCACCGGACCTCTCGAGGGGCCCGGATCGCACTGGTCCTCGTAGCGCTCGTGGTCGTATTGGGGGGCATCGCCTACGTGGTGACCAAGAAGAGCGGCACGACCGCGGCACCTGCGGCCGCACCTTCCTCCCCCGCATCGGCCGCAGCCGCGGACACTGCACTGGCCGGCTCGATCAACCTGCAGCTGACCGACCTGCCTGCCGGTTGGACCGTGGTGCCGCCGGCTCAAGCAGTGGTGCGACCCCCGGTAGCCCCGGCGGTGGCCCAGGCCGATGCCACCAACGCCATGGCGGCCTGCCTGAACACGAGTTACGCCGTGGTCTCCGGCCTGTTCGATGCAGGATCGCTTCCTGACCAGACCAGCCTCGTGCAGTCGCCGACCTTCCAGAGCGCGGCCGGCTCGACCGTCGAGATGGCGTCGAAAACGACGACACTCGGCTCGCCCGGACAGGTCCAGGCCCTCGATGCCGCATTCTCCAGCCCGAAGTTCGTCCCGTGCTATCAGCAGTACGTGGGGACGATGGTGGCAGCAGCAGTGGCTGGCTCAACGGCCCAGGTGCAGTCGGTGACCCTGAACGGACCTCCCGGGGTGCAGACCTACGGCGTCGTCACCACGTACACGGTCCCCGGGGCGGGGACCCAGGTGGTCGGAGACGCCTACATCCTGGGCGGACGGGTGATCAGCGTGGTGCAGCCGTCGACCAACGGCCCCGCCATCCCCGTGTCGGTCTTCACTCCAGCGTTCGACGCCGTGGCCGCCAGGGTGGCCGCCGCCTCGACCAAGTAGGCGCTGCACCACCAGTTCCGCAGTTCCGCCGGTTGCACCCGGATCGGGCCTGGCCCGGATCGGCACAGGTCCGGCGTGGGCCGGCGTGGTCAGGCGGCTTCGGGGGCCAGGCGGGCGATCGTGACCAAGGCCCGGTAGGCGGCTTCGGCCGGTCCGGTCTCGTCGGGGCGGACCAGGTTCGACATGATCCGGAGGATCCAGGTCATCAACGTCTCTGAGTGCATGCCGGTGCCGACGCAGAGCTTCATCAGCTCGGGCCGGGCGATCACTCGGATGAACGCCCGGGCCACCCGGTAGTAGAGGCCGTAGGCGTCTTCGAGGCGCTGCTCGTAGCGGAGCAACGCGGCAAACCCGTCGCCAGAAAGGGCCTCTCCCAGTGATGCCGCAGCCAGGCGGCCCGTCTCATATCCGTAGGCGATGCCCTCACCGTTGAAGGGGTTGATGGTTCCTGCGGCGTCACCGACGACAAGGGTCGTGGCACCCAGGCGCGGCCCGACGGCCAGGCCCATGGGCAGCTTGCCTCCGGTGGCCGGCCCGAGGGCGGTGGCGGGGGAGAGCTCCCACTCCTTCGGGGCCCAGGCGACGAAGTGCTCCATGAGGGTCCCCGTGTTGACCCCCTTCCAACGCCGGTCGGTGGAGAGGAGCCCCACACCGACGTTCACCCGGCCGTCGCCGAGCGGGAAGATCCACCCGTAGCCGGGAACCACGTTGCCTTCGCCGTCGCGGATGTCGAGGTGGGATTCGATGAACGGCTGGTCGTGCCCGGGGGAGGTGTAGTAGCCACGCAGCGCCATGCCCATCGGCTGCGATCTGTCACGGCTGGTGCCGAGCGCCCGCCCGAAGCGCGAGTTGGCCCCGTCGGCCACGACCACGTAGCGCGCCCGGATCTCGCGGACCACACCCGTCGCCTTGTCCTTCACGATGGCCCCCACGCAAGAGGGGAGCCCGGCGCCGTCCGGGGTGGGAACGGTCATGTCGAGGATCGGCTCGATGGCCTCGGTGCCCTGCCACACGGTGGCCCCGGCTTTGGATGCCCGTGCGTTGACCACCGCATCGAGGTCATGGCGGGTGACGACGTAGCCGTACGAAGGGAACGAGGGGTGCTCGGGCCACGGGAGGTCGAGCACCATCCCGAACGCGTGGGCCCGGAGACCCGTGTAGCGGTGGGCGCCGACCAGTGACCCCTCGACTCCCATGTCGGTGATTTGGCGGACGGAACGGGGCGTTAAGCCGTCGCCGCACGTCTTTTCGCGGGGGAATACCTTCTTCTCGACCAGGGCGACATCCCAGCCAGCCTCGGCCAGCCAGTAGGCGCACGCCGACCCGGACGGCCCGCCGCCAACGATGAGCACGTCGTGCACGTGCGCGCCCGAAGGCGCGGAAGCATCCTCGCTTCCCGACGGGAAGCCGTCTGCGTCGATAGAGAGTGCTTTGGTGTCGGCCGCGTCGGTCACGTTGTGATGCTAGGTGGACCGGGTCCCGGTCGGCACACCGGCGCACGATGGCCGACCGTCCGGGTTCTCGACGCCAGCCCCAAGCCGGATGTGCTCTCCAAGGGGGCCCCGTGATAAAAAACACGTGCTGTGGCCGACTACCTCCCGATTCTCATCCTGATGATCCTGGCGTTCCTGTTCGCGTCGATCTCGTTCGTGGCGTCGGCCCTCCTCGCGCCCAAGAAGCGCCCGACGGCCGCCAAGATCGCTCCCTACGAGTGCGGGATCGTCCCTGGCATCGACCCCCCGACGCGGTTTCCGGTGCGGTTCTACCTGGTGGCGATGATCTTCATCATCTTCGACATCGAAGTCGTGTTCCTCTATCCCTGGGCCGTGATCTTCCGCCAGCTCCGTGCCTTCGGCCTGATCGAAGTGCTCGTCTTCGCTGTCGTCGTCTTCATCGCCTTCTTGTTCCTCGTCGGCAACGGGGCCCTCAGCTGGGGCCCGTCCAAGCGGATGGCCGGCGGCATGCCCGCTCGCACATCGGACTCGACGATTTCTCGGATCGGCACCCAAGTCAGCCCGGCAGCCGTCCCCGCCGCCGCCCCTTCCACCGCGCCCGCCGGCCCCGGCCGGGCCGCCTGAACGGATACGGACCATGGGCCTCGAAGATCTCCAGCACAACTTTCTCACCGGCCGTCTCGAAGACCTGGTCAAGTGGGCACGGACCTACTCCATGTGGCCGGCCACCTTCGGACTGGCTTGCTGCGCCATCGAGATGATGTCTGTCGGCGCAGCCGACTTCGACCTGGCTCGGTTCGGCATGGAAGTCTTCCGCGCCTCGCCGCGCCAAGCGGACCTGATGATCGTGGCCGGGCGGGTCTCCCAGAAGATGGCGCCGGTGCTCCGTCAGGTCTACGACCAGATGATGGAGCCCAAGTGGGTCCTGTCGATGGGGGTCTGCGCCAGCACGGGCGGCATGTTCAACAACTACGCCATCGTCCAGGGAGTGGACCAGATCGTCCCGGTCGACGTCTACGCCCCCGGATGCCCGCCGACCCCCGAGACCCTGATGCACGCCATTTTGACGCTGCACGAGAAGGTACGGACGGACGACATCACGAAGCGCAAGGAGCTCATCCTCGGCGAGCGCCTTGGAAAGGGAGCCCTGGCCTCCGACGAGGGCGGGGATACCGACGACGGACGCGGTGGCGACGATGGGACCACGGGGTGGAACCCGAACCGACCGAACGCCGTCCATCTCGGCACGCCCAAGCGAAACCCGATCATCGCCCGCAGCGTGGGTGAGCCCCTGTGACCACGGCAACCGGAGGGGAGACTTCCTCGGACGCGCCCGTCCATCTGGCCTCGGGTGGCTCGTCGGCTCGTCGGCACCGAGGTGCTGCGCCGGAGATCCTCTTCCCGGCCCGCGATCAGTACGTCGCCGTAGTCGCCGCGCTGCGTGCCGAGGGGTTCGAGATGTGCGCCGACCTGTGCGCCGTCGACTATCTGACTCATCCGGGCCGGACGCTGCCCGACGGAGTAGCCCCGGAGCGCTTCGAGGTCGTCGCCAACCTGCTCTCCCTCAGCCAGTCTCGCCGTGTTCGGGTGCGGGTCCAGATCCCCGCAGACGATGCGGAAATCCCGACACTCTTCGACCTGTACCCGGGCACCGAGGCCATGGAGCGCGAGG
>CAININ010000230.1 GCA_903849265.1 uncultured Acidimicrobiaceae bacterium | reverse complement strand
TAGAGGCCCATACGTCGAGCGGAAGGCGCACCGTGGATATTTTGAGCAGCCGGACCATCCTCCACCCATCCGACCTGGTCCACACTCTCGCCTTCTACCGTGACGACCTCGGCCTCGCGGTGGCCCGAGAGTTCGGCGAGGGCGACCATCGCGGGGTCGTCTTCTTCGCCGGAGGCGGACTGATCGAGGTGGTCGGTTCCGGGCCGCAGCCTGGGCGGCCGGGCGTGGCCCTGTGGCTGCAGGTCCGCTCGATGGACGCGGTCATTGCCGAGTTGGCCGGCCGGGGAATTGCCCCCGTCCGTGCACCAGTCCTGGAGCCCTGGGGCCTCGTCGAGGCCTGGATCGAAGACCCGGACGGGGTGCGGATCCACCTGGTCGAGGTTCCCGTCGACCACCCGCTGCGCCGCGATACCCGGCCAGCACCGGACCTCACGTCGCCCCAGGGGAAGCCGTGACCGAGGACTTCTCCACCGAGCCCTTCCGCATCGAGCGCATCGACCATGTCCAGCTGGCCATGCCGCCGGGATCCGAGGACCAGGCCGTCGCCTTCTACCAGGGCCTTCTGGACATCCCCCAGGTCCCCAAACCGCCTGAGCTGGCCGCCCGAGGCGGGTGCTGGTTCGAACGAGACGGACTTAGCGTCCACCTCGGAGCAGAAGACGGGTTCCGGCCGGCGAAGAAAGCTCATCCGGCACTCGTCGTCCGAGGCATCGAAGCGCTGTGCGCCGCGCTCGAAGCCGCCGGTCACCCGGTGCGACACGTCGAGGACGTCCCTGGCATGCCGCAGTGGTTCATCGCCGATCCGTTCGGCAACCGCATCGAACTGGTGCCCGCCTAGTCCGGGCGGTCCGACTCAACCGTTTGCGACGATCTGCTCAGAGGGCCGAGTCAATGCGTTCGGCCACTGCCAGGCCCGACAGATAGGCACCCTCCACCCGTGGGCCGCCGAAGGCGTCCCCCGCAAGGTAGGCCCCAGGGGCGACCTCGAAGAACCGTGTGGCGTAGGGCTCGACCGGCGTGGCGTAGCGCCACCGGTGGAGCCGGGCATCCAGGACGGCAGACCCGCCCAGCCACGGCGCCGCACTGTCCAACAGCCAAGACGTGAGCCCGGCTGTCTCCTCGTCCCACCGACTGGTCGCCACCTCGGCCGTGGTGTGCAAGGTGACCGCGTCCACGAGCGACACCCCTTTGGCCTGGTTGTCCCCCACCCACGACCAGACCGGATCATCGGTCAGTTGGACCCCACCGGGGTCAGGGACCGCCGAGGGGCCATCGAGGGCAACTACCAGCGACAGGGTGGCCTCGTAGACGATGTCAGGAACTGCGATACCGGGACCCAGCAGTGCCGCGGCCTGAGGCACCGGGGCGGTGATGACGACGGCGTCGCCGTGCCATGACCCTCCGACACCGCCGTGGCCCGCCGGCCAGGTGGCCTCCCACCCGCCGTCGACGGCGCGCACGGTATCGACATGGACTGACTGGCAGACGTCCACATCGTCGGTGAGGTACATCGCCAGATCGGCCATTCCCTCCGTGACCACGTAGCGAGGGTGCCCGTCGGCCGTGGTGAACCCTCGGCACCACTCATGGACGAGCCCATCCTCCAGCCAACCCTCCACGGCGGCGGTGAACTCTGGACTCCGCACCGTGAAGAACTGCGCGCCCTTGTCGGCTCGGGCACCGTCGTCGAGGGTGACGGTAGCCATCCGCCCACCGGGACGGCGGCCCTTGTCGACCACGGTTACTTCATGGCCGGCGGCGCAGAGCCGCCGTGCTGCGGTCAGCCCGGCCATGCCCGACCCGATCACCAAGATGCGCACCGGCGCAGTCCTCAGGAGGCTGTCCGCTCGAGCTCGTCCTTGATGGCCTCGAGCGTGGTCCGCATGCCGTTGCGGTTGGTCTTGCCCCGGGTCCAGCCGAACAGCGTCCAGTAGATCTTGAGCGGCAAGGTGTCGGCCAGTCGGAACGACTCCGTCACGTCGGATCCGCCATCAGCGGGTGCGATGCGGTAGGCCCAGGTGTTCATGGCCTTGCCGCCCTGGACCACATCGAAGCCGAACTCCGTGCCGGGCACGCACGAGGTGACCACGCAGTTCGACCAGTAGATCGGGCCCTTGCCGTTGCGCTTGACGTGGCCTCGGAACTTCGCCCCCACCGCTGGCCCGGTGGCACCCTCGAGCCATTCGGCCTCGAAGGTCTCGGGGCTGTAGGCGCCGATGCGAGTCACATCGCTCACGAGGTCCCAGACCTGATCTGGGGAAGCATTCATGTGGACGGTGACCGAGTCGTGCATGGGCACAGCCTAGGTGGCCGATACCAGTGGCCCACTCGTGCGGCCCACCGATCGGGGCATCGACCCAGAACAGCACCTCAGATCATCAACCAGGTGCTGCTGCCTGGTAGAGCGGAAGCGCCGCAACCTGGGCGAACGCCTGGAAGGCAGCAGGGGACGACGTGAGGACCTGGTCCGGCGAGCCGACCGGGGCGTCGAAGTAGAGGGCGGCCTGCACCCGGGGGAATGCCGTGGGGATCTCCTGGGAGAACGCTGAGCTGATCCAGGACGCCTTGCCGGCGGGGTCGAGGGGGTTCTCGACCGACGCCGTCTCGGCGATCATCACCGGCAGGCCGCTGATGGCGGAGATCTGCCCATACCGGGTGGCGAACACCGACGTAAACGAGCGCCACGGGCTCGTACGGTTGTAGCCGTCCAAGGCGATCCACGAGGCGTAGGCGTCCCCCGGGAAGAACGGCGTCGGGTCGGCCCGCGCTCCAGTGCTGGCGCACCACACGAAGCGCACGTTGGTCGCACCTTCGCCCGCCACCAATGCGACGATGTGCTGCCAGGCGGTGACGTACTGCTGGGGTGTGTTGCCGTTGACGGTGACTCCCCACGGATACCACTTGCCGTTCATTTCGTGCATGAGCCGCACGTAGACGACCTTGGTGAAGGCACGGGCCTGATCGGCCCACGACCGGATGTACGCGTCGTATCGGCCCGAGGCCACCTGCACGAGGGAGAAGTTCGGCTGATTGGT
>CAININ010000229.1 GCA_903849265.1 uncultured Acidimicrobiaceae bacterium | reverse complement strand
GCAGCGCCCTCTGCCGCCTCGGCTACGACCGGGACTTCTCCGAACTGGGCAACGGAGTCGAGGGGTCCCTGCCGCCGCCATCACCGGTCCCGGGCTGGCGGTCGGTCGTCCTCGATCCGGATGCCGTCACCGTGACCGTCCCTTCTGGCACCCTCCTCGATCTCGGAGCCACGGCCAAAGCGTGGGCGGCCGACCGGGCGGCGGACGCCATCGCGACCAGGCTCGGCTGCGGCGTGCTCGTCTCGTTGGGCGGAGACCTCGCCGTGCGGAATGCTCCCGATGGCGGGTTCACCGTGGGGGTGGCCGACATCTGCGGCGACCCCGATGCACCGACGGCCGTGTCCATCGTCTCCGGAGGACTAGCGACCTCCGGTATCGGCAACCGCCACTGGCTGCTGGGGGGAACCCAGGTCCACCACGTGGTGGACCCGTCCACCGGGCTCCCGGTGGCCACGTGCTGGCGAACCGTGACGGTAGCGGCCGGCTCGAGTGTCGATGCCAACACCGCCTCGACCGCAGCGCTCGTCTTCGGTGAGGACGCCACGGCCTGGCTGAGCGAACGCTCCCTGCCGTCGCGGCTGGTTCGACACGACGGGTCGGTCGTCACCGTCGCCGGGTGGCCCGACGACACTGCTCCTGGGGATGGTCAGCGATGACCATGGCCACCGTGCAACTCACCGCATCCATCGGTGGCAAGGCGCTCTGGTACCTGACGCGGGCGAGCGGCCTGGTCTCGATCGTTCTCCTCAGCGCCACCATCGTCCTCGGCGTAGTGGCCTCGGTCGGGTGGACCACCACGCGGTGGCCGCGGTTCTTGTCCCAGGACGTCCACCGCAACCTTTCGCTCCTTTGCATCACCTTCGTCGGCGTCCACGTCGTCACCACGGTGGCCGATGGGTACGTCCCTATCGGGTTCCTCGACGTGGTCCTGCCGTTCCGCTCGGCCTACCGGCCGCTCTACCTCGGGCTCGGGGCGCTCTGCTTCGATCTGCTGCTAGCCGTGCTGATCACCAGCGGGCTGCGACACCGCATCGGCTACGGATCGTGGCGGTTCGTCCACTGGCTCGCCTACCTGTGCTGGCCCATCGCCCTGGTGCACGGACTCGGCAGCGGAACTGACACCCCGCTCCCGGTGGTCATCGCCATCGAAGTGGCATGCACCATCGCTGTCCTTGCGGCCTTCGCCTGGCGTCTGGCCACCGGGCGGTCGTTGCCGATCAACCGACGGATGGCCGCCGCCGTCGGAACCGTGATCCTGATGCTGGCCATCGCCGGGTTCGCCGTCCTCGGACCGCTGCGGCCCGGTTGGTCTCACCGGTCAGGGACGTCCTCGGCACTGCTGGCACAGCTGGCCGCCAAGAACGGCGGCGGATCCACCGCGCCAGCCGCCCCGGCTGCGACGACCCCGGCCACTGCGGGCTCCCCGGCCGCGACGACCCCTGGAGGTTCGGGGTCTGCATCGGGCACCACCCCGTCAGCACCGTTCACCAGCCAGGTGACGGGCAGGCAGACCCAGACCGCCCCGGACTCCCGAGGTCGGATCCAGATCACCCTGTCCATGCACCTCACCAACGCATCGTCCACTCCGCTCACCGTGGTGCTGACCGGTACCGAGTCCAGCGGTGGCGGCGTGTCTCTCTCGTCCGGCACCGTGAGTTTCGGCCAATATCAAGGCACCGTGGTCGGTCTCAACGGCGGGACGGTCACCGCCCGGGTCAATGCCCCCGCCCCCGAGACGCTCGTGATCAACCTCCAGATCGACCAGCGTTCGGGTGCCTTGACCGGCAGCGTCACCGGAACTGCCGGAACTGCCGGAACTGCCAGAAGCGGAACCAGCAGCGGAGAGGGCGACCGATGAGCGCACCCACTGGGCCGAACCGCCTCCTCGACGCGGCCGGCGGGCAGGACGTCGTGGACCTCGATGCCCACCTGGCTCGCTGGGGGGCGCTTCCTGTTGTGGGAGCAGCCGCCCTCCTCGATGCCGTGGAGCAGAGCGGCCTGCGCGGCCACGGCGGCGCCTGGTTCCCTGTGGGGATCAAGTGGCGTGCCGTGGCCCGGTCGGGCCGGTCGAAGCCGGTCGTCGTCGCCAACGGGGCGGAAGGAGAGCCAGCCAGCGGCAAGGACCGCTACCTGCTCCACCACTCCCCTCACCTGGTGCTCGACGGCGCCTCGGTGGCGGCACGGGCCATCGGGGCCGACCGGGTCGTCGTCCATGTGACCGCCGGGGCGGTCGCCGGGATCGAAGCGGCGCTGGCCGAGCGGACCCGGCGGCGAGTCGACACCTGTTCGTTCGAGATCACCGTCGCTCCGGACCGGTTCCTTTCTGGCCAGGAGTCGGCCGCCGTCGCCACCATCAACGGGGGCCGAGCAGGCATCCCGACATTCATCGGCATCCGGACCGTGCGCGACCAGGGCGTCGCTGGCCGGCCGACACTGGTGCAGAACGTGGAGACCCTGGCCCACGCCGCACTCATCGCCCGGTTCGGGCCGCAATGGTTCCGGAGTGTCGGGACACCGGAGTCGGCGGGCACCGCCCTCGTCACAGTCACCGGGCGGTGGGATGCCGCTCGAATCGTCGAGGTGCCACTCGGGACGTCGCTTGGCAACGCGCTCGGCATCGACGCCGAGGCATCACGCGGCATCCAAGGCGTGCTCCTCGGTGGATACGGCGGCGGGTGGATCCCCACCGCGACGGCCATGACGATGCCGTTCACCGAGGAGGCCGCCCGCAGCCACGGGAGCTCCATCGGGGCAGGGGTCGTCGTACTGCTGCCCACGGGAGTGTGCCCGCTCGCCGAGGCGGCCCGGGTGGTTCGGTATATGGAAGGCGAAGGAGCCGGACAGTGCGGTCCGTGCGTCAACGGGCTCGATGTGCTGGCGACCTCGATGGAGCACCTCGCCTATCGGCCCCG
>CAININ010000228.1 GCA_903849265.1 uncultured Acidimicrobiaceae bacterium | reverse complement strand
GTCTCGCATGACCTCTGCCATCGAAATTCGGGGCCTGAGCAAGCAGTTCGGCTCGATCCGTGCCGTCGACGATCTCTCGTTCGAGGTCGCCAAGGGCCGTGTGACCGGGTTCCTCGGCCCGAACGGTTCCGGCAAGACGACGACCCTTCGGATGCTGCTCGGCCTGGTGTCCATCACCGGCGGGTCCGCCACGTTCGGGGGGAAGCGCTACGTCGATCTCGACCACCCCGTGCACCACGTGGGCAGCGCCCTCGAAGCCACCAGCTTCCATCCCAGTCGACGGGCGGAAGATCATCTGAAGACGGTGGCCTTGGCCAGCGGCATCTCCATGTCTCGGGTGAGCGAGACCCTCGAGCTGGTCGGTCTGTCCGAGGTGGCCCGCCGCCGGGTCGGCAAGTTTTCGCTAGGGATGCGTCAGCGGCTCCAGCTGGCGACCGCCCTGCTCGGTGATCCCGAGATCCTCATCTTGGACGAGCCGGCCAACGGCCTCGATCCGCAAGGTATCCAGTGGCTCCGGACCTTCATCCGCAACCAGGCCGCCCTCGGGCACGCCGTGCTCGTCTCCTCCCATCTGCTTTCCGAGATGGAGGAGACGGTCGACGACGTCGTGATCATCTCGCAGGGCCGCCTGGTCTTGCAGACCACACTGGCCGACATGGCCGCCCAGGGCGGGACCGGCACGGGCCTGCGCATCCGCACGCCCGAGGTGGCCCGCCTGTGCCAGGTGCTCGACACGATCCCGGTCGGGTGGCGCCTGACCGCACCGGACACCCTCGTCATCGACGGGGCTACTCCGGAATGGTTCGGGCCCTTCGCCGCCCAGCACCAGATCGTCCTCTACGAGCTGGTCAACGAGCGCGGCAGCCTGGAGGACGTCTTCCTCCGGTTGACCCACGGATTCGACGCCGCCCATCCGATGGGGCCCGGCGGCGGCCAGTCCGCACCCTTCGCCATGCCCGGAGGTCCGTCATGATCGCCGTCCTGCGTTCTGAGTGGTTGAAGCTCCGCACCACCACGATCCCGTGGCTCCTATCGGGGATCGCCCTGGTCATCACCGGGCTGCTCTTGCTCGTGTACTTCTTGAACCACGGCGACGGCGGACCCGAGGCGCGGGCCGGGGGCTTCGGTCCCCCGACCCCGAACGTGCCCCACACCGCCCAACAGCTGCGGAACCTGGTGGGTCGCGGGATCAACATCTACATATTTGCCCTCCTGCTCGGGGTGCTGATCATCACGGTCGAGTTCCGCCACAAGACAGTCACGACCTCGTTCCTGGTCACCCCGCGCCGAACGCTGTTCGTCCTGGGCAAGCTGCTCATCGCCGCCATCGCCGGTGCCGTGCTGGCGCTGGTCGTGCTGGCCGGCACCGTCATCGGCGGAGGGATCGCTCTGTCGGCCGAGGGCGGGTCGTTCTCGGCGATGGCGCATCAGATCGGGGCGGTCGCTCCCGGCATGGTGCTGGTCTATGCGCTGTTCGCCATGCTGGGCGTAGGGGTGGGCTCCCTGCTCACCAACCAGGTGGCGGCCATCGTGGTCTGCCTCGGATGGTTCCTGATCCTCGAGAACATCATCGGTGGCATCTGGATCGGCACCGTCAAGTGGCTGCCCAGCGGAGCGGCGCTTGCCGCTTCCAACGTGTCGGCCGGCGGACGCCAGGCCATCGGCCTGTTCAACTGGTGGCAGGGGTCGCTCCTCATCCTCGCCTATGGGCTCGCCTTCGCCGCCCTCGGGTCGATCCTGCTGACGAGGCGCGACATCACCTGATCGCCCGACCAGCCTGGCTGCGTGCAAGCGCGTGCAGGCACGTGCAAGCGCGTACCTCCCGCTGTCGACAGAGGAATGCCTAGGCTCGGACCATGGCTGACTTCGCCGATAACCGGCTTCCTGTCCACGGACTCGACGCGGACGCCGTGCTGGCCCGGCTCGACGACTTCGCAGCCGACGACCGGGACTGGCGAGGCGGGCGCGTGTTCAGCCTCGTCTACAACGCTGGCGACGACGTCCTCGACCTCCTCACCCGGGCGTCGAACCGGTACTCGTCCGAAAACGCCCTCAACACCATGGCCTTCCCCAGCCTCGGGTGGATGCAGCACGACATCATCACCATCACCACCGGCTTGCTCGGAGGAGACCGACGACCCGGTGGGAGCGCAGGGGTACGGGGATACCTCACCTCGGGTGGGACCGAATCGCTACTCCAGGCCACCAAGACCGCCCGGGATCACGGGCGTGTTGAGCGAGGTATCGCCAACCCCAACATGGTGCTCGCCACCAGTGCCCATGCCGCGTTCGCCAAGGCCTCCCACTACTTCGACGTGGAGTCACGACGGGTGCCCGTCCGCTCTGACGGGAGCGCTGACGTCGACGCCATGGCCGACGCCATCGACGACGACACCGTCCTCGTGGTCGGCTCGGCCCCCTCCTACCCCCAGGGTGTCATCGACCCGATCCCCGAACTCGGCGCCCTGGCACTGGAACGCGGCATCCTCTGCCACGTCGACGCCTGCCTGGGCGGGTTCATCCTGCCGTTTCTGGGCACGCTCGGACACATCACCAAGGAGTGGGACCTCTCCGTCCCGGGGGTCACATCGATCAGCGCCGATCTGCACAAGTACGGCTACGCATCCAAGGGCGTATCGATCATCCTCTACGGCGACCACGACCTGGCCCGCCTTCAGCCGTTCATCACCTCGGACTGGCTCGGCGGGCTCTACGGCTCGCCCTCGATGGCCGGGACCCGACCAGGAGGTCCGATCGCGGCCGGGTGGGCCGTCCTGCATCACCTGGGCGAGGACGGGTATCTCCGACTGGCCGCCGACGCACACCGTGCATCCAGCGCCCTCAAAGAGTGCATCCTGTCGACTCCCGGCATCGCTCTGCGAGGTGCACCGGATGCCACCGTGTTTGCGTTCGGGGCCGATGATGCCGAGCCGGGCATCGACACGTTCGCCCTCGGCGACATGCTCATCGAACGGGGCGGCTGGTTCTTCGACCGTCAGTCCCCTCCCCCCAGCCTGCACGCCACGGTGCACGCCGGACATGCCGCTGTCATCGACGAGCTCTGCACCGACCTGGCCGCCTCGGCTGGCGAACTGGCCCGGACGGGAGTCCGAGCCGAGGACCAGAGCGCGACCTACGGCACCATCTAGACGACGATCGGATCCGGGCACGATCGGCCCGGCGGACCGTTGCCGCTCCGGATCGCATCGTCTATACATGCCCACACGGCGGTGGGGGCGGTTCCGTCGGGGGTGCCTGTGTCCGGTGGACCGATATCTGAGGAGTGACCTGTGGAACGCAAGTGGTGGACCCTCATCGCCGTCTGCTTCGGGACGTTCATGCTCCTGTTGGACATCACCGTCGTCAACGTGGCCCTGCCGGACATCCAGCAGGCGCTGCACTCCACGTTCGCCGACCTCCAGTGGGTGGTGGACGCCTATGCGCTGACCCTCGCAGCCTTTCTGCTCACCGCCGGCGTGCTCGGTGACATGTACGGACGGCGGGGGATGTTCGCCATCGGCCTCGTCCTGTTCTCGATCGCGTCGCTGACCTGCGGCCTGTCCACGACCCCGCTGATGCTGAACCTGTCACGCGCGGCGCAGGGCGTCGGTGGGGCCATCATGTTCGCCACGTCCCTGGCCCTGATCGCCCAGGCCTTCTCCGGCAAGGAACGCGGGACGGCCATCGGGGTCTACGGTGCCGTGGTCGGAGGCGCGGTGGCCATCGGTCCGCTGGTCGGCGGGGCCATCACCAGCGGCATCGGCTGGCGATGGATCTTCTTCATCAACATCCCGATCGGGATCGTCGCCGTCGTGATCACCCTGACCAAGGTCGACAACGCCAAGTTCTCCACCGGGCGCAAGATCGACTGGCTCGGGTTCACCACCTTCACCGCCTCGCTGTTCCTCTTGGTCTTCGCATTGGTCCAGGGCAACGCCAAGGGCTGGGGAAGCACCTACATCGTCTCGATGCTCATCGGGTCGGCCGTGCTCATGGCCGTCTTCATCGTCGGGGAGTGGCTCCAGAAGGACCCGATGCTCGACCTGAACCTCTTCCGCAAGCCGGCCATGGTCGGGGTGTCGCTGGGCTCCTTCACCTTGTCGGCGTCGATCTTCGCCATGTTCCTCTACCTCACCCTCTACCTCCAGACCGTCCTCGGCTACACACCGTTCCAGGCCGGAGTCCGCTTCCTCCCATTGACGATGCTGGCCTTCTTGGTCGCCCCGATCGCCGGCAAGCTCACCGTGCGGATCCATTCGCGGTTCATGATGGCCCTCGGCCTGTTCCTGGTGGCGCTCGCCTGCGAACTCATGTCCCACGTCGAGGCCACCTCGTCCTGGCTGGTGCTGCTGCCCGGCTTCCTCGTCGCCGGCGTCGGCATCGGCATCACCAACCCGGTCCTGGCCTCAGCCTCCGTCTCGGTTGTGACCCCCGAGCGCAGCGGTATGTCGACCGGGGCAGCCAGCACCTTCCGCCAGGTAGGGATCGCCACCGGCATCGCCGGGCTCGGTGCGGTGTTCGTGCACCAGATCAAGCCGGCCGTGGTGTCCTCGCTGCACTCCACGGTCGAAGGAGCGGCGGTGCTCGCCCACGGCGGCAGCGCGCTCGGGTCGGCGCTGGCCACCGGGGGCGTTCGCCAGGTCGCCGCCTCGATCCCCACGCAAGCGGGCCGCCATGCACTCATGACCGCCTACCAGGTGGGGTTCACCTCGACGTTCGATCACCTGATGAGGATCGGCGCCGTCGTCGCCCTCGTCGGTTCGATCAGCTGTCTGTTCCTCGTCCGTCAGAAGGACTTCGTGCCGAGCCACGGCGGTGGGGACTGGGCCAAGCCCGAAGAAGGAAGCGTCCCGAGCGACAAGGGTGACGACGGCTCGGAGTGGTCCGCGGCTGCCCATGCCGGCTGACCCGACCCGCCCGGTCACCGAGTCCGAGCCCTTGGCCGACCGGGGGCCCGACGAGCCCCATCCATCGCGCCTCGCAGCCGACCATCCGCAGCGGGCAGCGATCCTTCAGGCTCACCGCAGCGCCCGCGAGTCCGGTGCACCCAGCTACCTCGACCCTGCCACCGGCTACCTGGTCATGACGTCCACGTACCTGGCTGGTCGGGGCAAGTGCTGCCAGCAGGGATGCCGCCACTGCCCATACGTAGTCTGAGCCTCGGATGTACGCGCACCTCGTTGTGCACACACCCCCGTCGAGCGAGGGAAACGTGCGTGAACACGTGATCCAGTTGCGGTCAGGCAGGCCAGGCAGCCCACGTCACGGATGGTGACCCCGTCAGACACGTGAGCAACGGCTGCGTCTTGGCGCTACGGAGCACATCCCGGGTCTCGACCGTTGCCACAAGCAGGCCCGAACTGTTGACGCTTGGCGGACCAACTCCGATGACCGTCGGGAAGTGCCGGCACGATGCAAGGACTGCCGCAGCTTCATCCGGTGAGGTCCCCTCGTGGAACTGCACATCGAGTGCATAGGGGGCCGAGCACTGGCCGCCGCACCCGGACACCAACCCGCTGGCGAGGACCACGAATCCGACGAAGAGAAGGAGCGCAACTCCGAGACCACCTGCGATCCACCCTCTTCTGCCGACGCGCGCTGGAGTGCTCACCGATCTCCGATCACCGAGGCATCCGTCGCCAGATGCCTTGCGGCACCAGACGCATAACACCAGCCGCAACCTGCAGACCTCTCGGCACCCACACCCGGCTCGCCCCGGTCTGCACTCCTTCCACCACGGCAGCCGCCACTTGTTCGGGAGTGCTGGAGAGAAGCGGAACCGGCTTCATGCCTTCGGTCATCCGGCCGACGACGAAGCCCGAGCGAACCAGCAGAAGGTGGACTCCACTGCCGTCCAGGGCATCTGCCAGCCCGCTGGCGAACCCGTCCAGTCCGGCCTTTGCCGATCCGTAGACGTAGTTTGCTCGTCGCACGCGGGTGCCGGCGATCGAACTGAACACGATGATCTGACCGCTACCTTGGGCGCGCAGCAGAGTGGCCAACACCGTCAGGATGCTCACTTGGGCCACATAGTCCGTGGTCACGACTGCTACTGCATGCGCAGGATCCCGTTCGGCCAGTGCTTGGTCACCCAGCACGCCGAATGCGACGACGACCACCCCGATCGTGCCGTGGTCCGAGGCGATCCGCTCCA
Organism: uncultured Acidimicrobiaceae bacterium; assembly: GCA_903849265.1. Taxonomy (GTDB): domain Bacteria; phylum Actinomycetota; class Acidimicrobiia; order Acidimicrobiales; family RAAP-2; genus Bog-756. The sequence goes on along the minus strand of CAININ010000228.1, from coordinate 506 downwards.
ACAGGTGTTGGTGGCTCGCACAGTCATCGGCGTCGAACTCGAGGGCGTGCACCGCAGCGGCACCTGCGGCTCTGACCTGTTCCATTTCGTCTATCAGGTCATTGCTGCGCCGAGCCGCAAGGACGACGACCCTGCCGGCAGCGAGCCGGACAACCGTTTCGAGCCCGATTTCGCTCCGGCCGCCGAGCAGCACCACCGTGCCGCTTGCGCTTCCTCGTTGCCGGTTTCCCACTGACGCAGTGTGACACCTGTGCGCCGTCCGAGGTGGGGCTCCCATCCCAGATGGCCAGCATCGCCTCGGCCTGTGGACCCGCCCGACGCTAGGGTGCGGACGCCCGTACCGGACCACGAGGAGACCCCGATGAAGACAAGGCTCACCGAACTGCTGGGCGTCGAGCACCCGGTCATGCTGGCCGGGATGGGCGGGGTGTCCTACTCGGCGCTCGTGACCGCAGTGTCCGAGGCCGGGGGCTTCGGATGCCTGGGGGCGTCGACCATGAACGACG
>CAININ010000227.1 GCA_903849265.1 uncultured Acidimicrobiaceae bacterium | reverse complement strand
CTGCTGGTCAGCGGCTGCGCCGCCCGCCCTGCTGGTCAGCGGCTGCGCCGCCCGCCCTGCTGGTCAGCGGCTGCGCCGCCCGCCCTGCTGGTCAGCGGCTGCGCCGCTCCTCGCGCCGATCAAGGCGCCGATCGCGGATCATGCGGCGCCCGATGAAGTCGGCGACTGCGGTGGTGGCCCAGATGATGAGGGTGGCGAACAGATAGGTGTTGAGTCCGTGCACGTGCAGCCCGGGGATCACCAGCGTCACGACGATCAGCGACACGACGGTCGAGGCGATGGCGAGCAGTCCTGCCGTTGCCACCGACGGTTGGCGGATGAGGATCCGCAGGGCGAGGAACTGCACGCCGATGTGGACCAGCCAGAACACAACAGTGGCCTCGATGATGGCCGAAGCGGTTATCGAAAGGCCGCCCAGTACTGCCGCGGACACGAGGATGCCGGCGGCAGCGCCAGCGAGTCCCATTCCGATGCGGATTGCCCAACGCACGAGCACGATACGTACCTTTCGACAACTGTTGGTCAGGGGATGGTCCGAGGCCAACCGACCCCCACAACGCTACTCCGCTCCCCTTGTTGCGAGGGGCCAAGGACGCCAAGGACGGCGTGATGGTACGTTGCACGAAGAAATACGCAGCACGCTGTACGTGGCAGTTCTTCGGGGAAGCCGGTCAAAATCCGGCGCTGGTCCGCAACCGTAGGTGCCGAGCATGTCCGCTCGTCACAAGTCGGGATACCGAGAACCGTCAGGGAGTCCATATCCGTCGAGACACGCGGTGGGACTCGGATGGTCGGGGCCCTGTCAGGTCATCGGTCTTTCGGGTGTCACTCGGAAGGAAACCTAATGACCGTCAACCGCATCGTTGCATCGGCCGCGCTGGCCATGGCGCTGACCGCTGCCACACTGATCCCCTCGGGGATTGCCGGAGCCACCACGCCCGGCTCGCTCCCACAGACGGGTCCCGCCCAAGCCGCTGCCTCCTGGCTGGCCGGGCAACTCCTGCCCAACGGGTCGATCCCGTCCTCGACGTCGCCGGGCTCCCCGGACCTGACGGCCACCGCCAACACCGTGATCGCCCTGGCCAGCGCCGGCGTCGATCACACGAAGGCCGCCGCCGCCCTTACCTTCCTCGAAGGACAGGTGGATGCGTATGTGATGGTGAACGGCACGGACGGGCCCGGCCAGCTCGCGCTCCTCATCCTCGACGCCCATGCCCTCGGCGTATCCCCGACGTCGTTCGGGGGCGTGAATCTGGTCTCCCGGCTCCTTGCCACCCAGCGATCAACCGGGTCCGATGCCGGGCTGTTCGGGGCGCAGGACGCGACCTATGACGGTGCATACCGCCAAGGGCTGTCCTTGGCGGCATTGGCGGCCGTCGGGGTGACCACGGGTGCAGCGGTAACCGCCGCCGAGTCCTGGCTGACCGGCCAGCAGTGCCCTGACGGCGGATGGACCAGCCTCGTGACCACGGCGAACCCGTGCAACGGCAAGCCGGCGGCCTACGCCGGGCCGGACACCAACTCGACGGCACTGGCCATCGAAGGACTTGCAGCCCAGGGCGCGCTGAGCGCTCCGGCAGCCTCGTCTGCCCTTCACTTCCTCAAGAAGGCCCAGGACAGCGACGGAGGATGGGGGTACGAGCCCAGCTCGGCCAGGACCCCGGGATCGACCGATCCTGACTCCACCGCCCTGGTGATCCAGGCCCTCCTGGCGCTAGGCGCGCCGCCGGCGTCTGCGGCCTTCACTCGATCGGGGGCCAACCCGGTCACCTCGCTGCTGGCCAACCAGGTCTCAATGGGCCCGGGCGCGGGGGGAATCTCGTTCCCGGGCATCGCCGGCGTCGACCTGCTCGCCACCTACCAGGCGATCCCCGCCCTTGCCGGCGTCACCTTCGCCTACAACTTGGGAACCCCGGCGGTCACCAAGGTGAGCCCGGCACGCGGAGCGGCAACGGGAGGAACGACGGTGCATCTGAAGGGTGCGTCGTTCGCCGAAGTAGGAAGCGTTCGGTTCGGCAACGCCCAGGCGACGAGCTTCACCGTCGTCTCGGGCACGTCGATCACCGCCGTCGTCCCTGCCGGGACGTTGGGCTCGGTGGACGTCACCGTCAGTTCGCCCGCCGGTAGCAGCGTGGTGACGGCGGCGACCCGCTTCACCTACCGGTGACGCCACCTGCGGCTGCGGCGATCTGATCGCGCTCCGTGGGCTCGCATCCGTTCACCCGGAATCGTGGACCACTAGGGTGATGAACATCCCTGTGGTGGATGGGGCGATCAAGGGAACGCAGGCGTCCCCTAGAACGAAAGCCGCCCGATGGCTGATCATCAGTTCACACAATCAGCGCAGTTCCAGTGGATCCTGGCTCCGACGGGCCCGAACACGGGCACTTCCTGTTGGTGACACCCGGCGCTTCACCAGGTCGGTCGATGGGGGCACCTCGCCGTCGTACTCGAGCGGAGTTGCGCGCCCTGCTACTCGATGCAGGGGTCGAGGTGCTCCTCGAAGAGGGCCTGGGCACCGGCGCCGAGCACCTCACGTTCAAGCGCGTGTTCGACCGGGTGGCGGCGACCTCAGGGTTCCGGGTCACGAACGCCTCGGTCATCGGGCGGATCTGGGACAACCAGGCCGAGTTCCAAAGTGCGGTCCTGACCTCCGTGGCGGCCGAGGAGGTCACGGATCAGGAACTGTCTGTGCGGGAAGCGACGGCTGACCTGGTCATTGCCGCTGATCGCTTGACCATGGAAGGACGGCGTGCCGCCATGCGTGAGGTCATCCGGGCGACCGCCGAAGCGAATATCGGGACTGCCGACTCGTCACGGAGCTGGGCCACGGTCATCGGGGTCTGGGCCATGACATCAGGGTCACGCGGGCGGTCTGCAGATGTGATCCACGACGCCATCAAGCGTTCGTACGACGCGATCACCGAACGCAATCGCGTCACGACCGACCTCTTGACGTCGTTTCTCGGGCTGCGCCTCCGGCCGCCGTTCGAGGTGGACCAGTTCACCGTGGCATGCATGGCTCTGGTGGAGGGCTGCACCCTACGCGGCCGCGTCGTCGTCGACGGCGGAATAGATCTGCCCACGGGGCCGGACGGCGCCATGCAGACCTGGACCTTGCTCGGCATCGCCATGGAGGCGCTCGTCGACCAGTTCTACGTATTCGACCCTGAGTGGTCACCCGATTCGATCACCTGAGACGGCTGGGCGATCCTGGACCGAGGTGGTCCGAACGACGTTCCCGAGCGGGTCCGGCCTGTAGGATCGGTCAATCATCACCCGTTCGCAGTCGACGGTCGGCACCGATCGCCGAGGCATGCCGGAACTGAGCCGATGAAGCGCAGAACGATGACTCTGGACCCGCACCCACCCATGGCCCCGACCACGCCCTCCACCACCCGCTCGTTTCGGTGGCGTCCATGAAGTTGCCAGCATCCGAACTGGCGAGGGTCCTTGGTGCCGAACTGGTTGGCCCCGACGTCACCGTCGATGGAGCGTCCGTCGACACACGCACGATCGAGGCCGGCCAGCTGTTCGTCCCGATCGTGGCCGTCCGGGATGGGCACGACTTCATCGAAGGCGCGGTGGCGTCGGGAGCGGCGGCTTACCTGACCAGCCAGGACCCCATCGGAGGCACGGCCGTCATCGTCGACGACACCGCGGCAGCGTTATGGGCGCTCGGCGTCCACGCCCGCGGATTGCTGGCAGATCGGGTGATCGGGATCACCGGTTCGGCCGGAAAGACGACGGTGAAGGACCTGGTGGCCGGCGGTCTCGCTACCGGGATGCGCATCCACGCCACCCGGGCGTCATACAACAATGAGCTGGGGGTGCCCCTTACGCTGCTCGATGCACCTGGCGACACCGAGGCGATGGTGGTGGAGATGGGCGCCCGGTTCCCGGGGGACATCGCCCGACTGTGCGAGATGGTGCGGCCAACCATCGGAGTGATCACTTCCATCGGCTCCGCGCACCTCGAGCACCTCGGTGGCCTCGACGGGGTTCGCCGCGAAAAGCTTTCGCTGCTCCAAGGTCTGGCGGCCGATGGCTTTGCCATCGTGCCCGACGTGAATTGCGGGCCGGATGTACGCCAGATGACGGACGCGACCGTGGTTACGTTCGGAACGGGCTCGGGTGATGTGCGCGCTGAGGTCCTCGGTCGCGACCCCGAGCTGCGGCCGACGGTCCGGATCGATTCACCGTGGGGGGCCGGCGAGGTGACCCTGGTCGTCCGAGGTGACCATCAGGCGGCCAACGCAGCCGCGGCGGTGGCTGCATCCGTGTGCGCCGGCATCCCCTTCGAGGCGGCGATGGCCGGCGTGGCAGGGGCAGTCGGGACCGAACTGCGGGCGGAGTTCTGGATGGCCCCATCGGGGCTACGGGTCCTCAACGACTCCTACAACGCCAATCCGGAGTCGGTAGAGGTGGCGCTGCGGAACCTAGCCCTGGTGGACGCTCCTCGACGGGTCGCGGTGCTGGGGGAGATGGCGGAGCTGGGAGCCTCGGGGGAGGAGGCGCATCGCCGGATCGGAGCGCTCGCTCGGTCACTCGGGGTGGACGTGGTCGCCGTCGGGGTGCCCGCATACGGGGGCACCCTCGTGGCCGACCAAGAGGAGGCCCTCGACCTGGTCTTGGCGCTCCCGGCCGACAGCGTGGTGCTCGTCAAGGCCAGTCGCTCGGTCGGCCTCGACCGGTTGGCTGATCAGTTGCGGAGCGGGGGAGTGTCAGCCCGATGAAGGTCCTTCTGTTCTTCGGTGGCCCGAGCGAGGAGCGCGATGTCAGCGCAGGCTCGATCAAGCCATGGGTGACCTATCTCCAGGCCGACCCGTCGATCGAGCTGACTGTTGTGTTCATCGACCGCGCACTGCGTGCGTACCGGGTGCCGCCCGTCTACTACTACGCCAATACCTGTGCCGACTTCGAAACCCAGTTGCGCACGCTCGACCTGGAGTTGCAGTGGGACGACGTTGCCGACCTGGCCCGGGCGCACGATGTGGCCGTTCCCCTCATCCACGGGGTGTTCGGCGAAGACGGAGCCCTGCAGCGTCGCCTCGACGAATGGGGCGTCCCCTACGTGTTCAGCCGGCCAGATGCCTTGGAGCGGACCCTGGACAAGCAGCAGTGCTACGAAGTGCTCGCGGCGGCCGGATTCCCGGTGCCGGCGCACCGCTCGTTGTCGCGCGAGGCGTGGGCCGCGGACCCGATCGGCGTAGCCATCGACCTGGCTGGGCTCGTTCCACTCCTGTCGTCTGACCCCGCTGGTGCCGCTCTACATGTCGCCGTCAAGCCGTTGTCGGGGGGGTCGTCGTTCGGTGTCGATGTAGTCCCTGCCAACGCATCGGACATCACCGGAGCCGTCAATGAGGCCATGACGGCATCCGACGGGGCGGTGCTCGTCGAGGAGTTCATCAGCGGGATCGAGTTCTCGGTCGTGGTGCTGGATGGACCGGGCGGTCGCCCGACGGCCCTGGCGCCGACCGAGGTAGAGAAGCCGGCCGGCAGTCAGGTCTATGGAACCGAGGAGAAGTACCTCCATGGATCGGGAGTGATCCACCACACGCCGATGCGGGTCGGCGACGATCTCCTCCACCGGATCCGACACCAGGCCGCCGAGGCGTTCGCGGTGCTCGGCCTTCGTCACATGGCCCGTATCGACGGGTTCTTGACCAATGACGGCACCATCGTGGTCACCGACGTGAACGGCATCGGGGGGATGGGCTTCTCGAGCTTCGTCTTCCAGCAGGCGGCCATGATCGGCCTCGACCACCGTGGGCTGATCATGGGGCTGCTAGGAGTGGCACTCGGGGGGACCGATGTGACTGCTGGGATCGTGGCCGACGGCGGAGCAGGATCCCGCAGGATCCATGTGGTGCTCGGCGGCCCGACCAGCGAGCGGCAGGTGAGCCGGCAGAGCGGCTGCTTCGTCGGCCTGTCGCTCCTGGCATCTGGCAACGACGTCCGCTTCCATCTCATGGACCTTCAGAGCAGGTACACCGAGATCGGGCTGTTCTACGTCCTGCATCACGACGTCGAGGAGATCCAGGCGCTGGTGAACGACCCGGTGCGACGGGCGACCATCGAGTCGGTCGGGCGGGCCGTACGTGCCGAGTTCGCCATCGCTGATCGTGCGGCCGACGCGGCGCTAGCTGTCGGCCCCACGACCGCCCTCGTGGAGGCAACCGAATCAGCCGACTTCGTGTTCCTCGCCCTCCACGGAGGCCCGGGCGAGGACGGTCGTCTGCAGCTTGCGCTCGAACACCTCGGACGCCCGTTCAACGGTTCGGGTCCCCGGGCGGCCGATGTCGCAGGGGACAAGGCGGTGACGGCCCGAAAGGTCCGAACACTCGAACTTCCGGGGGTGGACGCACCTGCCCAGCGAGAGGTGGACGTCTTCGAACTCGGTGAGTGGTTGGCGCAGATGGATGATCCGCTGGCGACGACGTCGCGTTACCAGGCACTCTGCGACGAGCTCGGTGCCGAGGTGCTGGTGTGCAAGCCGGCAACGGACGGATGCTCCACCGGGGTGAAGATCCTGAGGCGGCCCGAGGTGATGGAACGGTTCTTCGACGCCATCGTGTCGGAGCGGCCCGAGTTCGTCGGCGACGAAGCCCGATCCGACCTTGGTGGTCGGATGCCGGCCATCGCAATGCCCGTGCCGGCGCCCAAGCGGTGGCTCATCGAGCGGGCCTTCGTCGATCCGGAGACGGTGGAGCTCCCCACGGGTGACGCGAACCTCGAATCGTTGCGGCCGTGGTTCGTAGCCAAGCGGTTCGTGGAGCTGACAGCGGCGGTACTGGACCGCCCCGGACTCGGCCTGGTGGCCGCGGTGCCCAGCGTGACCGTGACGGCCGACGAACTCACCCTCCAACAGAAGTTCCAGCAGGGTGTCGGAACGAATCTGGCGCTCGACCTCTTCGTCACCTCGGACGTTGCCGAGGGCGTGCGATTCCGAATCGAGCAGCTCGCCCGTGCGTTCGACATCGAGGGATATGCGCGGCTCGATGTGTTCTGGGACAGCGTTGACGATGTGGTCTACCTGCTCGAGATCAACTCGCTCTGCGGGCTTACCGAAGCCACGGTCTTCTATTCGCAGTGGTTGGCCGACCAAGAGTCGCTGCCCCCGTGGGCAGTGCTCGACCGGATCGTCGACGCCGGCCTCGAGCGGTTCGCCCGGATCGGGTCCCGATCACAGTCCATAGGGGACGCATGATGGAGCACGAGGCCGACCGGTGATCCGGCTCGACGACCTGGTGGCGGCCAATCCTGGTCTCGAGGTGAATGGCACTTCCCATGTCGGACGGTATGCACGCTTCTGCTTCGACTCCCGCCTGGTCGAAGAGGGAGACCTCTTCGTAGCTGTGCGGACCCAGCGCGGCGACGGGCATGAGTTTGCCGCCGACGCGGTGGCTCGAGGCGCCCGGGCGGCTCTGGTCGACCACCCGGGATCTGTCCCTGCAGGCTGTCCTGTCCTGGTGGTGGACGACGTTGTGGGCGCCATGGAGCGCTACGGGTCCTATGTCGTGGCGGCCTGGGGTCCACGTGTCGTGGCCATCACTGGCACTGTCGGCAAGACCGGCACCAAGGAGCTGGTCGCCGATGTGCTGGCCACCCGGTTCACCGTGTTCCGGACTCCGGGTAACTACAGCGGCCGGTTCGGACTGGCTGTCGCCTTGGGCGGCCTCCGACCTGAGCACGAGGTCGCTGTGGTGGAGATGGCCACCGGGCACTTCGGCGAGATCGACGCCATGTGCGCCATGGCTCCCCCGGAGGTTGGTGTTGTGACGGCGGTCGATGCCGCCCACCTGGTGGCGTTAGGGGACCTGGACGGAGTGGCTCGCGAGAAGGGCTCGCTCATCGCCCACGTCCCCGCGGGCGGTCTGGCTGTGCTTGGCGCCGACGATCCCCGAGTGGTGGCGCTCGCCGGACGCGGTCCGGCGCCTGCGGTGACGTTCGGCACGTCCGATGGTGCCGGATACCGGGCCGAGGATGTCGTCGTGGGCCCCACGGGGACCCGCTTCCGCTGCGTCCATGATGCGTGGCGAGGTGCGGTTACCGTGCCGTGGCTCGGGGCGCACAGCGCACTCGCTGCCCTGGCGGCCTTGGCGGTCGCCGACCACTTCGAGATCGACCGGGAAGATGCCATCGCTGCCATCGGGCGCGTCAGTGCTGTGCCTGGTCGGCTCCGGCCCCTCGCCGGTCGTGCCGACAGCGTCATCCTCGACGACACCTACAACGCCGCACCCCGTTCGGTCCATGCCGGACTGACGGCGCTGTCCGACTTGGCGGCCGGTACTCGAGTGGCCGTGCTGGGCGACATGGCTGAGCTCGGCGATGCAAGCGAGGCACTCCACCGCAATGTGGGCAGACACGCCGCCGAAGTAGTCGACCTGCTCGTCACCCAAGGAAACGCCGCCGCATGGATCGCTGATGAAGCGGTGCGATCCGGGATGCCGGCCGAACGGGTCGTCGTCACCTTCACTCCTGAGGACAGCATCGCCGAGGTGACACAGCACCTCGGTCCCGACGTCGTCGTGCTGGTCAAGGGGAGTGCTGCAGCCCGGATGGAGCGGGTCGTCGAGGGTCTGCTGGCCGAGGACGGAGAGGCGGAAGGGCTTCTCGTGCGCCAGGACAAGGCGTGGCGGTCGATGCGCATCGTGCAGCCGGATCGTCCCACGTGGCTCGAGATCGACCTTTCTGCCATTGGGAACAACGTCCAGCAACTTGCAGAGCGGGCCGGTGGGGCGGACGTCATGGTCGTACTGAAGGCGGATGCCTACGGGCACGGCGCAGTGCAGGTGGCGCATACGGCACTGCGCAACGGGGCTACCAGCCTCGGGGTGGCCTGCGTGCCCGAGGGGCGGACCCTCCGAAGGGCGGGCATCAGGGCTCCGATCCTGGTGCTCGGATACACACCTGGATGGCAGGGCCGCGAAGCGATCGGGCTCGGCTTGACGCTGGCGGTGTTCGATCTCGAAACGGCCCGTGACCTCGGTCGAGCCGCACTGGCCCTCGATACGACCGTCGCCATCCACGTGAAGGTCGACACCGGAATGCACCGGCTCGGGGTCCACTCGCCCGTCGCGGCCGCATTCGTCGAAGCGGTGCGGGGGATCGCCGGGCTCGAGACGATCGGGATCTTCACCCACCTGGCCGATGCCGACGACCCGTCGTCAGACGGCGTGGCTCGCACGGACCGTCAGCTGTCCGAGTTCCGGATGGTGATCGATGCGCTGGGCGCCACCGGCTCCACGCCGGCGGTCGTGCACGCTGCGAACAGTGCGGGACTGCTGTGCCGGGAGGACGCTCGGTTCGACCTGGTCCGGCCGGGAATCGCCGTGTACGGGCTCCCCCCGGGGCCCGACGTCCCGATCCCGGGGCTCCGACCCGCACTGTCGTGGAAGTCCCAGGTGGCCCAGGTCCACTCGCTCGACGCCGGTGCGTCCGTCGGGTACGGGCACACGTGGACCGCCACTCGGCCGAGTCGGGTGGCGACGATTCCGGTGGGCTATGCCGATGGACTGCGTCGGGCCCCGGCGACCTGGCGCTATGTGCTCGTCCGAGGGCGACGGGCCCCGGTGGTGGGCCGGGTATCGATGGATCAGATGTCGGTCGACGTCACCGATGTGCCCGGAGTCCGCCGGGGTGACGAGGTCGTTCTGATCGGACGCCAGGCGGGGGAGGAGCTGCCCGCCACGCTGGTGGCCGAGTGGCTGGGTACGTCTTGTTACGAGGTCGTCGCGGAAATACTGGCTCGGGTGCCCCGGGTCAACTGAGTCCCGTCTGTTCGATGGGTGCCAGCGATCCGCTGCGTTCCCAGGGTCCAGTTCCGAGGGGCGATTTGGCTGGCGTATCGGCAACACATGGACAGATCTGTTGCCTGGTCGCGGGCTTGCTACTCACCTGCAACCCGATGGCACGCTTGCTGCAATTGTCGTCCGTAACTATGGTGACTACCACCGTTGCAGGGCGGACAACGTAACCGGGGTCCCCATGTGGGACCCTGCGTCAGAGGGGCGGCTTTGATGTTTCGTAAGAAGAAGTTGATCTGGTGGGAGACGGAACCAAGCGTGGGCGGCGCAGAGCAAGCCCGTGCGCGTGGAGCACGCGAGGAGTCCGGCCAGCGCCGCAGTTCCAAGGCGCCCTATTACGGACCGGTCACTGTCAGCCATGACGACGACGGCATCGAGGACGTCTTCGACCTCGCTGCCAGCTGACGCAGACGACACATCGCGTTCGCACTCGGGCCTAGCTGGTCAGCCGGGGAGCGACCCGTTCGGACCTTCGGTCGTGGTGTCCATGCGGCGGTAGGAGGCGAGAAGCTCGTGCTCGCGATCCCGTCCTGGGAAGCACGTGGCCACGACGAGCGCTCCGGCCACGATCGAGAGCGCCCCGGCCGCATAGGCCCAGTTCGCGCCGGAGAGAAACGACGCCCGAGCCCCGCTGATGATCTGCGCGGCGTAGGCCGGCTCGGTGCGAGCCAGTGCAGCGGCACTCGAATAAGAGCGCTCGAGGGTGCTGGTCACCGAGTTGCCGACGGACTTTCCGGAGGCTGATATCCGCGTTGCTACGCCGGCGGCGTAGCCGGCAGTGAGGATCGCCCCGAGGATCGACTGCATGATCGACCCTCCGAGGTCCCGCTGGAGGTCGGCGGTGCCGGACGCCATGCCGGCCCGGCGCACGGGCACAGATCCGGTGAGCGAGTGGGAGGCCGGAGTGCCCGACAGGCCCACGCCGATCCCCATCAGCACGAAGGCCAGCGCCACCACGCTGTATTTCGATGTGGACGTCCATGTGGCCAACATGACCAGGAACGCAGCCAGCAAGAACGCGTACCCGACGAGCAGCGTCACCCGCGAGCCGAACCGCTCGATGAGCTTGGCCGACACCGGAGCAGCCGCGATCATGGCCACGGCTGCGGGCATGATCGACGCCCCCGCTCGGAGCGTGGAGTATCCGAGGACGTTCTGGAGGAACTGCTCGCCGACGAACATCGCTCCCATCAAGGTTCCGAACACGATCAGTCCGGCCACTGCAGCCACCCAGAAGATCCGACGTGATGCGATGGCGAGGTCGAAAAGGGGTTCGGGTGCCGAACGTTGGCGGAGGAAGAACCCGGTAAGTGCGACCAGTGCGATTGCTCCCCCCGTAAGTGCGACCACCCCCTCGCCCGGACTGGGTGCGAAGTTGATGGCCAAGACGAGGGAGACCACTCCGATGACCGACAGGATTCCTCCCAGGTGATCGACCGGTTCGGTTGTCTCGTTCACGTGACTCGGCACGAAGGCGATGGCGAGCACCAGCGCCCCCAGCGCCAGGGGGGCCGTGAGTAAGAAGACCGAGCCCCACCAGGCGAAGGTCAGAAGCCAGCCGGCAGCAAGCGACGCGACGGCGATCATGGCGCCACCGATGCCCGACCAGAGGGCGATCGAACGGGTGCGAGCCGGGCCGTCCCACAGTGCGGTGATGAGGGCGAGTGTGGTCGGGTAGGCCATGCCGGCGGCAACGCCCCCGAGGACCCGGGCCACGATGAGCACCGTGATCGATGGGGCCCAGGCGGCCAGGAGCGCGGTGGGAACAGTGGCAGCCATGCCCAACACGAGCATCCGCTTGCGCCCGTAGCGGTCGCCGATCGCCCCGAGGTAGAGGACCGTACCGGCGAGCCCGAGGCTGAACCCAACGCTCACCAGGTTGAGCTCGACCTGCGAAGCCTGGAACTGCAAGCCGATCTCGGGCAACGCCACGTTGGCGACGGCCAGGTTGAGGTTGGCCACAGCGGCGACAGAGATGAGCGCAAGCAGCACCCACGCTTCCTTGGCCGGGACGCTCGAAAGGACGGCGGTCGACCCGGCACTGCTCGGCGAACGAGGTCCGCTAGTTGGCCTAGTTGGCATCGGTCCATGATTGCCGATCGGCCGAACATGCGCGTGCATGGGCCGCCCCCGGGGGAGTGACCGTCCCGTTCGCATCGGGCCCGTATCCTTGACGGACATGCCAGCGTCTTCTCCGTCCCCTCACCCGCTGTCCCGCCTCTCGGACACCTTCCTCGGCCCGTTGCTCGATGCGTTTCATGTCGACTTCGTGCCGGCCGACCCGCAGCCTTCGTGGCCGCGCTGGGGAGTAGCGACGGCGGTGTCCGTGGCCGGGTCATTGGCCGCCGATGCCGTATTGGTGGCCATCGGCAAAGCGGTGTTCCCGTCGACCAGCAACTTCGTGCACTATCAGCTCGCGGAATACGCCAAGCTGACGGTGATCGGGGTCCTCATCGCCTGTATCGGCTGGCCGGTGGTCACGCGAATCTCGTCGAGGCCACGTTGGCTGTTCCTCCGGCTAGCGGTGGCCGTGTCGGTTCTGCTCCTCGTGCCAGATGTCTATATTTGGATCCAGGGTCAGTCCGCCCGCGGTGTGGCGGTGCTGGTCGTGATGCACATGGCCATCGCCCTCGTGACCTATAACGCACTGGTGCGGATCGCACCGGCTGGTGAGGCTGTCGTTGAAGCGTCGGTCCGGCATGATTGAACCGAAACAGCTGCTCGGCGTGCCGAAGCACCCGGGAGCGGTCCACTGGTTGGCCGACTACGTCTACGGCACCATCGCCACCCTTGTCGCCCTGGCCGGGCTCACATTCCAGACCAACCCGAACGAGCTGATCACGGCTGGAGTTGTCATCGTCGGGGCCCTGGCCATCTGGATGGCGCACATCCTGTCCCGACTCGTCTCCAAGCGGGCCATGGACGGCCTCGAACTGCGCTTCGCCGACGTGGCGAAGGAAGCGCGCAACTCCTGGTCCATCGTCACCGCGGCTATTCCGGCGACGATCGTCTTTCTGCTGGCCGCTGCGCATCTGCTGACGGCGTACGCCGCATTCGTGCTGGCCGACATCATCGGCGTGCTGTCGCTCGCCGTCGTCGGCATCGGAACGGCCGGAGGGAAGGACAGGCCGCTGTCCCGCCGGATCTTCTACGTCCTCTCCTTGATTGCGGTCGGCGTGTCGATCGTTCTGCTCGAGGCGGGCGTCCATCTGCTGTGACCGATGGCGAACTGCCCGTCGGCCCCCGGGAACCGGGTGGGTTCCGTCGACCGCAGCACGTGTTGACGGCTAGGCCACCACGGAACATGGTGAGTTGACCACAAGGGGTGTGATTTTGGTTGCAGTCCGCGTCGTATGGCCCTGCGCGATTGTAGGGATGCGCACAGACGGGCATGATGGAAGAAGTCGGAATGGCGGTCATTCCGAGATCACGAGGGCAGGGAGCAGTCGCTCCCAGGATGAGGACCACATGAAGACGATGAAGTTGACACAGCGAATCTGCATCGGCTCGGGGTTGGCGCTTGCCTCACTGTTCGCCGTCCCGGCGGTCGCTGGCGCGACGACTACGACCGATCCCGGCTGCTACACCGGCTGCACCCCTCCGACGGTCAACAACAACGTCGTATCCCCGCCGCCGACCGACCCAGTCCAGACCGCTGCGACGGTGGCGAACGGTTCCACGTCCCTGCCCTTCACGGGTGCAGACATCGGTGAGCTCGCCGCCGTCGGCGCTGGAGCCATCGTCGTGGGTGGACTGCTCGCCCGCCGCCGTCGCTCGGCCTCCTGAACTCAGCTGGCTGCTGATCACCGGGTCTGACCCGGTGTCGGCCCTCCATCTCCTGTGCGCCGTTCGACCGCTTGAGTAGCGCGCTCGCTGAGCCGCCAGCGCATGCACAGCAGTCTGTTGGTGCAGTCACCCGATCCGTACGTTCACCGACGTGTGCCGCGTTCAGAAGCTGGCAGGCAGGAGCGGAGCGAGCGCACCGAAGAAGAGGAAGACCGCGCCGAGCCAGAGAACGATGCCAGCCGCCACGACGGCGGTGCGACGGCCTCCTCGGAGTCGGAGGGCGAACACCCAGGTTGCCGTAGCGAGTGCGGCCACGAGGATCCCCCACGCAACTGCTTGCCACCAGTGCTTCTGATGCGGCGTCTGCACCGGAGGCACGCCATGCGTGCTGCCTGCCGACGCGTTCGGTGAGGTGGGCGCGGCCGATGCCCCCACGAGAGTGCCGGACACCAGGGTCGCCTGCACGACGAGCCGCTGACTGGCGCTGTACTTCGGATTGCACGTCGTGAGGGTGAGCATCGGGCTCGCCGTGGGCGCCACAACGGCGACATCGGTCGGGTCGACTGCCCGGCTGGTGGTCACGCGGTATTCGAACAGCCCCTGCCCGGTGAGGATGTCGATCGGATCACCGGGGGTGAGCTCGTTCAGATCGTAGAACGGATGGAGGTAGGTGGTCCGGTGGCCGGCGATGGCAACATTCCCAGCTTCGCCAGGCAACGGGGTGCCCGGGTAGTGGCCGGGTCCTGACCGGAGCTGTTCTGCGCTGGTTCCTTCGACGATGACCACCGACACGGCGATCTTCGGGATGGACAGGATGCCGACCGGGGCTCCGGTGGCAGGCGGTGCGATGGTCGGAGCGATTGTCAGGACTGCGGGAGGCTTCGTCGGCGGGTGGAGGACGACGGTCGCGTGGTGCATGCGTTGCGTGGCCAGGAACTGCTGTCGAAGGTCGTTCTGGGCCTGGGCCGTGATGAGTCCGGTGCCCCACAGCAGGTAAGGAATGAACAGCAGGACGAGGACCCCGGCTACCAGGATGACGCGCCCGATGGTCACTCGGATTGTCGAGAACGACACATGATGATGCTACCTTCCGTTGCCGCCCGCTCCGGGGCGCGCCTCCTCCGCTGCACTCCCTCCGGTACGATCGTGAAGCCCCGCCCCTTGCGCCTGCGGGTCCGGCAACACCTGTCCATGTGGCGCGCCTTGAGCAGCGAGAGACACCGTGAGCGAAGCAGCACGTGGACACCGGATGAGGTGGATGGTGGCCTCCGTCGTCGTCGTCCTGCTCGTGGCATGGGGAGCACTCGTGGCGGCAAAGGTGTGGTCGGCCTACCGTCACGACCAGCGGGGGCTCGCCGTGCTCACGACAGTGCGGTCCAACCTCGACCCCTCGACTCTCACGGCCTCGACGACCGAGCGGTCGTTGCGCTCAGCGGCCGGCGAGTTCAGTGCTGCCCACGCTGACCTGTCGGGCCCCCTGGTCGCTCCGGCAACCTGGCTACCGGTCTTCGGGCGCCAGCTTCGCTCGGCTCGATCGTTGAGCTCGGCAGCCCAACAGGTGGCCACGATCGGTTCGACCTTCCTGGTGCAGGTGCACGACATCCTCGATCAGCCCCACGGTGCCGGCCCTGAACGCGTCCAATCGCTGCGCCATCTCTCCGCCCTGTCGGCCACTGCTGTCCATCAGCTCTACGCCGTCGACACTGGTCCCGGGCAGGCTCTGGTCGGGCCTCTCGCTCGCAAGCACGATCAGTTCGTGTCGCAACTGGTCGATGCCCGCAATCGACTGGCCACGGCCGCCGGTGTGTCCGCTGTCGTCGCCACCATCCTGCAGGGGCCGCAGACCTATCTGGTGCTTGCGTCCAACAACGCCGAGATGCGCTCCGGCTCGGGTGCCTTCTTGGAAGTCGGAACCGCGGATACCTCCGACGGAACGATCCACCTCGGGGTATTCGGCCCTTCGGGTGCCCAGGCGCTGGCACCCGGACAGGTCACAGTGGTCGGGGATCTTCAGCGGAACTGGGGATGGCTGGAGCCAGGCGTGGACTGGCGCAACCTCGGGCTCACGCCGCAGTTCGACGTCAACGCGGCGTTGGCATCGCGGATGTGGGCGGCACGGACGGGCCAGCATGTCGACGGCGTACTCTCGGTCGACGTTGCCGGGCTCCGCCAGATCCTGACGGCGACCGGGCCTGTCCAGGCTGGCGGAGTGACGATCGATTCGGGCAACGTCGAGCAGTACATCCTCCACGACCAGTACGCCGGCTTGTCCAATGATTCGGCTGGCAACGCCGCCCGGGCAGACTCACTCGGCCTCATCGCGCACGAGGTGCTCCGTCAGCTCCAGGGCCAGTCGACAGAGCTGCGCACACTGGCTTCGGCGGTCGCCGGAGCCGTGGCCGGGCGCCACCTGATGGTCTGGTCGGCGGCCCCGGCGGCACAGGCGGCATGGGTGGCGAGCGGTGCGAGCGGCGGGCTTACCCCGCGTTCGCTTGGTGTCGCAGTCATCAACCGAGGAGGGAACAAGCTCGACCAGTTCCTGCATGTGTCGGTCCGACTCGACACCCGGCGCGTTGGGAACAGTACGGCGGTCACGATGACAACGAAACTGGCAAACCAGACCCCTGATGGTCAGGCTCCGTTCATCGCTGGTCCGTTCCCCGGGCTCCCCCTGGTCTATGGCGACTACTCCGGATTGATCGCCGACAATCTCCCGGGCGCCGCCACGGATATCTCGATGGCTGGCGCCGGCTCGCTGACGGCAGAAGGGGCAGAGGGACCGACGTGGCTGGTCGCCGCCCCGGTCCTCGTGCACCAGGGATCATCTTCGACGGTAGTGGTCCGGTTCCGACTACCCGGAACGCATGGGTCGATGACGATCGTGCCTTCGGCCCGGATCCCGGCCGAAGAGTGGTCCTACCAAGGGGCACACGTGACTGACGAACGTCCGGTGACGTTCAGCTGGTGAGGACGAGCCCGCCCCGCTGAAGGGTCAGCCTCGCCAGATGCCGGTGGCCACTGCTTCGGCGGGGACGTCAGCCAGCACGACGGCATTGGCGCCGATCCAGGCGCCGTCGCCGATGTGCACCGGTCCCAGGACCTTGGCTCCCGCTCCGATCCGTACGTTGTCGCCGATCCGAGGCTGACCTGGCCCCGTTCCCGTGTGTCCGAGGGTGACCCCCTGGTACACGACGAGATTCCTGCCAGCCACCACCTCGTGGCCGATGACGATGCCGACGGAGTGGATGATTGCGAATCCTGGGCCGAGGAGGGCCGCGGGGTGGATCTCGGCGCCAGCAGAGCGGATGCTCGAGGCC
Organism: uncultured Acidimicrobiaceae bacterium; assembly: GCA_903849265.1. Classification (GTDB taxonomy): domain Bacteria; phylum Actinomycetota; class Acidimicrobiia; order Acidimicrobiales; family RAAP-2; genus Bog-756. The sequence goes on along the minus strand of CAININ010000227.1, from coordinate 10,381 downwards.
TGGAGCCAGAGCGCCACGGGTCGGAGTCCGTGGGCCCAGCACCAAGCTGCGGCACGGTGGGAGATGACGGCTCCAAACCGGGGGTAGAAGGGGACACGTGCGAGTGAGCCGATCAGCAGCCGTGTCGGCGACTGGTCCCATGCCGCGGTCATGTGTCTCAGGTCGTCGATGAGTGGTGTCACCGTGCGTAGTGTCGCACATCGGGCCCGCCGCCGAGACCCTTCGGGGTTCGCCGTCCAGGTGGGATGAGGTTCGCCGTCCAGGTAGGATATGGAGATGGTCGCGCAGTCGAAGAGGTCGGACGACGCCCGATCTGACCTACCGGTGGTCGGTGCAGGTCCATGGGAGTTCGGTGGGTTCTACCGGTTCCGTGGCTACGTTCGTCGTCGGTTAGGACTCGCGATCACTCGTGTCCGTCACCACAGGGTCAGGTTCGGGAGCCTCTGTGATGTGCGATCCGGGTCCCATTTCGCGATTGGCCGTCGGGCTGATGTGCGGTTCGGTGACCGGTGCGTCCTGGACTACGGATTCACGCTCGAGAGCTCGGGACACCTCGAGGTGGGGTCAGGCTCCGTCTTCGGGCATCACTGCACGATTGCCGTTGAACGTAGCGTCATCATCGGCAAGGGTTGCCTCTTCGGTGAGATGGTCTCCATCCGTGACCACGACCATGCCTTCGCCAATACAGAGACCGCGATCCTTCACCAAGGCCGGATCTCCTCTCCCGTGCTGATCGGGGATGACGTATGGGTGGGGGCCAAGGCCACTATCACTCAAGGGGTGACGATCGGGGCAGGTTCGGTGGTCGGGGCGCACGCCGTGGTGACCCATGATCTGCCACCCGGTTCGGTCGCGGTAGGTGTGCCCGCCCGGATCGTCCGTATGCGGGACGGCGGACCCGTTCCCATTTGAGGACATTGAACCGCAGGGGGCCTCGAGCGCTGTGCGGAGTTCGGCGTCAGTCCTACGAGATTGCGACTGTCGCGTTGGGCAGGTGCAGGTCCCCGGTGGAGCCGTAGTAGTGCGCATCTCCGAAGGCGAAGATCCCGCCGTCCTGCGAAACGAGCCAGTACCCCTCACCGGTCGGGCTCCCTTGAACTCCTGTGATCGGTGCGTTGATGTGATGGCCACCGGTCGAGCCGAAGAAGCCTGAGTTGCCGAAGGCGAAGATGCCACCGTCCGAGGCAGCCATCCAGTAGCCCTGGCCATCGGGAGTGGTTGTCATGCCGACGATCGGCTTGTTGAGGGAGAGCGCCCCCGTCGAGCCGAAGAATGCGGCATCACCGAAGGCGAAGATGCCACCGTCGGATGCAACCAGCCAGTACCCCTGTCCGTCCGGGGTGGACGCCATGCCGACGATCGGCTCGTTCAGCTGCAGGCCACCGGTCGAGCCGAAGAAGCCGGCGTCCCCGTAGGAGAAGATTCCGCCGTCAGAAGCCACGATCCAGTAGCCCAGTTTGTCGGGAGCAGAGGTCATCGAGACGATCGGGTGATTGAGGGAGAGGGTCGACGCTGACCCCAGTGCCGGTGCTCCACCGAAGGTGAAGATGCCCCCGTTGCTGGTCGTCAGCCAGTAGCCCTTAAATCGATGCCCGCCACCTCCGGACCCATAGCGGGTCGGCGGCTTTGTGGTCGTCGTCGTGGTCGTGGGCGGTTGCGTCGTGGGGGTGGTGCCCGAGGTCGGCGGCTTTGTGGTGGTGGTCGTCGTGGTCGGCGGAACAGTCGTGGTCGTCGTGGTCGTTGCGACAGGGGCAGTCGGGGTGACCGAGTTGGACGGTGCACTGGCGCTACTGGAGCCAACGGTGTTGGTCGCCGTCACGGTGAAGGTGTAGGCCGTGGCGTTGGTCAGTCCGGTGACCACGCACGACGTGGTCGAGGTCGAGCACGTAAGGACGCCCGGGTTCGAGGTCACCGTGTAGCCGGTGATGGCAGATCCGCCGTTGGAGACCGGAGCCGTCCAGGAGACGGTGGCAGTGGCATTGCCGGCGACGGCACTGGCGTTGCTCGGCGTACCAGGCGCAGTAGCCGGCGGCAAAGTCGTCGTCGTAGTCGGCGGCACGGTGGTCGTGGTGGTAGTCGGCGGAACAGTCGTCGTAGTCGGCGGCACGGTCGTAGTCGTCGTGGGCGGAACAGTCGTCGTCGTAGTCGGCGGAACAGTCGTCGTCGTCGTAGTCGGCGGCACGGTGGTCGTGGTGGTAGTCGGCGGAACAGTCGTCGTCGTAGTGGGCGGCACAGTGGTGGTGGTCGTGGGCGGCACAGTCGTCGTAGTCGTCGTGGGCGGCACAGTGGTGGTCGTGGTGGTGGGCGGCACAGTCGTCGTAGTCGTCGTGGGCGGCACAGTGGTCGTCGTCGTGGTGCCGCCACCGGTGCCACCGCTAGCGCTCCCACCGAGCAACGGGGTAAGGCCCGATCCGTTGACGACCGACGGGCCACCAGAACCTGAGTAGGCCTCGATGGTGTGCACGAACGCATAGGTGCCCAAACTGGATGGCCAGAATGGCGGGATGGCTCCTCCGTAGTAGCCGCCGAAGTTGATCTTGCTGATGTCGAGACGAAGCGCGGTCGCCACCAACGGAGCGAAGGTGAAGAGGGCCTCGTGGTTCGCGTACTGCTTGGTCGTGGTGGCAATCGTCACCCATCCGACGCCGGGCTCGTTTGCCGACAGGGTGTAGTCGCGGATGCTCGAGGCCGTGGAGCCAACCGACTGGGTGTCGACGATGATCCGGTCGAGGGTGGAAGCTGCCGCGAGCGTGATCGTCACAGATGGGGTGGAGTCACCGGAAGCGGACATCCAGCCCTGGCCGTAGCCGACAGGCAGTCCCTTGATGATTCCGCTGGCGCCCCCGCTGGTGGCGGTCGCAGTGGCTCCTGCCGTTGACGAACTCAGGTTCGTGCTGAACGCCTCGGTCGGGCCCACGGTCAGCGTGTCCCCGACGGGGTAGGTGAGGAAGCTCACCTGATCCGACAGCGGGAGGCTGTAGGCGGAGCCCGATGTGACCTGCACTGTCTTGGTGTTCCCGTACTGCGATGTCACGGTGATCGGATCGGTGCCTCCGCCAGGCTTGGTGAGCGTCACGGTCGAGGTGACCGGGAGGCCGTCGGACCACACCGCCGAGAGAGAGGTGGTCCCGGCGGTGGGGGCCCCGAAGTTCGCTTGGTAGGCCTGGGGGATCCCGGTGGACGGCATCGACAGGTAGGGCCGGCCGGTGAGCGCGCCAGAGGTGGTCATCGTGGCGAGGGCGGACGGCTTGACATAGTCCACGTTCCGGTTGACCTGGATCAACGAAAAACTCACCCCGTCGTTACCCCAGCTCCCCTCATCGAAGAAGTAGTTCTCGACCGGCACGCCCAGCACCTTCTGCCAGATCAGCGAACGAGACATGGTGTTGGCCTGACCGAGGAAGTTGTAGTCCCCGTCGCTCCACCAGCCGATCTCGCTGAACCACAGCGGCTTCGTTCCGATCATTGACTGGATCTGCCGGATCTGAGTCGCCATCCCGTCCTCCTCGTAGGAGTCGTTGGATCCGGTGTAGGGATGGATGGACGCGACGTCCATCGAGGACAGGCCGCCGGCGTTGATGAGCTGCTGCCACCAGGCGGGTGAGGGCTCGAGGCTTGATCCACCAATGACGGTGGAAGCTGACCCCGGGAGGGCGGACTTGACCCCGGCATAAAACGGAGCGAGCACCTTGGTGGCGTAGGTTCCGCCATCGCCCCAGCCGGTGTTGTTGGCCTCGTTCCAGGGCTCCCAGATCGTCACCGGCGCACAGGCACCGCAACCTGAGGGAACGGTGGAGTAGTGGGCCACCAGCGCTGCGATATCACCCTGCCAGAGCCCGCTGTTGACGAGTGCGGTCGCCATCGGCTCGCCTCCGCTGACCTGCATCCAGTAGGTGACGTGGTTCTGCACCGCCAGGTAGGCGGCCTTGTAGGGGTCGGTGCTCGCTGTGGCGAACGTAAGCGCTGCCGGCCCGCAGGCGGCTGCTGTAGGTGCCGAGAGGATGCACGAGGGGAGGAGCGAGGGCCAGTCGACGACAGTGCCGCTGCGCAGGGCGTTGAGGCCCAGTTGCGCGTTGAGGGTGACGCCGCGGGGGTCGGCGGGACCGCCCGAGCCGGTCCCGGCCGGCAGGGTCGCGAAGTTCAGCGCGTCACCGGGGGCACCCACCGTGTAGGGGACGCAGGTGGTGCCGAGCGTGGTCGGGGGGGTGGTCGAGGTGTCTTGCAAGGTTGCCTGCACCTGATACGGCCCCGGCTGGGTGTCGGCCGGGGGCAGGGCAAGCGGGATCGAAGCCAGGCCGGTCGCCGTTGTCGGCAACGGAATGACCGTCGGGTTCGGGATCATCCCGGCCGTCAACGAGGTGGTGTCCTCGACCGAGTACGCCAACTGCAGCTGCGCGGCGTTCGCGGTCCACCAGGAGTCGAACGTGGCGTTGACCGCTGGCGTTGTTCCAGCGGCGAAGTAGTTGCCCGTCGCCGAGGTGGTGACTCCTGCGCCCCATCCGAGGCTGTTGTTGGGCTTCTGAATAGCGGTGAGATAGGTCTGGGCCGTAGCCAGCGTGAACGACGAGATGGTGTCGACGGAGTTGTTGAACGGGGGCCCACCTTGAAAGTAGAAGGTCGAGCCGACCAACCCTAGGTAGCCGCCACCAAAGTTGAGGTTCCCGCCAAGATCGGTGGTGCCCTTGAGCAAGCCCTTCGGGGAGGTGGCCTCCAACGTGGTGAGCGGATCAGCGGTGTAGATGGTGCCGTCCGGGCCCTGGACGGCCTGCCCGCCGTAGAAGAACTGCGTGCCGGAGCCGACGCGCTGCCCATTGCCTTGGATGTGGGGAGCACCGAAGGTCGAGAGGACCTGGCCCGTGGGGCTCACTGTCTCTACGTAGCCGTTGGCCGAGTAGAGAAGGTTCCCACCGGCCTCCGAGGTGACGTAGTCGAAGACTCCGACGATCAACGGGAAGGTGCCGGTGACGGCACCGGTGGACTGATCGAGGACCAAACTGGAGGAGGTGTTCTGGACCACGCTCACGACCACCTTGAAGTTGGCGCCCGTACCCACGGAGTAGATCGCCGTGGGGTTTCCACCCTGGGGGTCGACGGACCAGAGCAGCGTGCCGCTGGGCGAGAACTTGTCGACTTTGGTGCCGTAGTACGAGGAGAGGTAGATGTTGCCCGCAGGATCCACGAGCGGCGGGTAGACGTTGTCGGTCCCGCCAGCGAAGTGAGTGGGCATCGGGAAGGAGGAGACGAGCGCACCGGCAAGCGTGTAGGTGATGAGTTGCGCACCGGTGTCGACGTAGAAGTTCGTCGCGGTAGCCGTGAAGTTGTCGATCCCTCCTGGCGGGGACACCACCACCGAGGTCGGATTCGCAGGGAGTGAAGGCATGGGGCCGAGGACGGTCGAGGGCGTCGTGGTATTGCACAGCTGCGTCATGTCCGAGGTGGTCGGGGCCGCCGGGCTCCCGGCGATCTGCGGGGGCGGAGCCGTGGCGTGTGCCGTCCCGTTGATGCTCACTCCAACGGTGAGTGCGGTGACAAGAGTGGCGACCCCGAGGATTACTCCCCTGAGCGCGCCGCTGATCTTGTAGCTAGTCCCTGCCCGGTCCATACCGTCAGATCGGCGGACGCCCGACTTACTTTAGGGTAATCCCACTAATTGTTGTCATTCGATCACTCTCCGTGGTAAAACCCCCGATTAGGGCGGAAGGGCCCTGCCGATGCGGGGAGGTGGCCCGCCCCGGTCGTGGGGTCCGGCTCACGTGTCCTTGGGGGCGAGAGACCGGTAGAGCGATTCGAGCCGGTCGAGATGAAGGGCGAGGGAGTAGCGCTCTTGCTGGCGATAGCGCAGTGCGGTCCCCACTGCACGGCGTGTCCCGGCGTCATCGGCCAGCATGGCGAGGCCTCGGGCGGCAGCCTCGACGTCCCCTGGAGGGAAGAGGATCCCGTCGTCACCAACCGTCTCGATGTGCGCCCCGCCGGCCGCCGCCACGACAGCCAGCCCATGGGACATCGCTTCGACGACCGACAGGCCGAACGGCTCGTTCGGTGCAGGGGCGAGGAGAATCGAAGCTCCGGCGAGCAGGCCGTCGGTGTCGGCTACCAGTCCGGCGAACGACACAGTGGTGGAGCATCCGAGCGCAAGGACGAGCTGTTCCATCGCCGGACGCAGTACTCCGGACCCGGCAACGACGAGGCGCCAGCCTCGGTCAGCCAGGCCACTGACAGCCCAGGCCCGGATGCCGACATCGGGAGACTTCTCGTCGTCGAGGCGCTGGAGCATGACGACGACCGGGGCGTCGAGCGGTGCCTGCGGTCGAACGGCGACACCGTTGGGGATGAGGGTGGTCGGCCCTCGGACGCTCCGGGCGACGAATTCGCTAATGGCGATGTCGGCCACGATGGGTCGCGAGGTGATCCGTGACAGGGCTCGGTGGATAGGACTGGAACCACGTTCGGCGGCAAAGTGGCGGGTGGCCACGATCGGGGCGTCATCGATCGGATGGGCGAGGAAGGCGCTGGCCTCCGCCGCAGTCATGTGCACGTGGATCAGATCGGCCCGTCGGGCGCCCACGAGGGCCAGGGTGCCAGCAAGGAGCGATGCCGCCGGCCGATGGCTGACGGTGTGGTCGAGCTCGCCACGCATTCGGTCGGGGGCCCCGCCGATGACCTCGACCTGATGACCCCGTGCGGAGAGCCCGTTGGCCACCTGGCAGATGTACCGCTCCACCCCGGCGAACGCATCGGTCAGCACCACATGAGCGATTCGTAGCCCAGTGCGGTCGAGTTCGGCTTCGGCCCGCATCGGGCCGTGTGCAAAGAGGCGGAAGCGCGCCGCAGCCCGCCTGCCTCTACCGCCAGGCAGCACGATTCCTCGCGCCCCTGACCCGGCCATGGATGCGGCGCGGTAGGACCACCATCCGACCCGCCCATGGTGCTTGCGGATATAGCGCTCGTGCGAGGCCTGGAAGTGCGTCTCGCGTGCCGCTGCATCGCCCCCGGTTCCGGCGCCTACGTGGGTAGCGGCCGCGTCAGCGCAGAAGGCGACATGCCATCCACGGTCCGCTGCCCGCCGCTGCCAGTCGCTCTCCTCGGCATACAGGAAGAACCGGTCGTCGAATCCACCCACATCGGTCAGCGCCCGGTCGGACACGAGGAGGACGGAACCGATGAGGAAATCGACCCGGTGCCGCAGGCGTCCAAGACCGGCGGCTTCGACCCATGCGCCGCTCGGTGTGGGGAAGGGCCACCCCACGCGCGCCTGGGTCCCGTCGGTCGGCTCGCGCTGCGCCGGCGCCACCGCTGCCAGCGTCGGATCCTGTTGCAGCCTGGAGTGGAGAACTCTGATGGATGGAGCTTCGATTACGGCGTCCGGGTTGAGCAGGAGCACGTCGCGCCCGTTACGTCGAGCGCAGCCGATGTTGACGCCCCCAGCGAACCCGAGGTTCCTGCCCGGGTCGACATAGGACGCACCATGGCGCATTGCGACGGCGGCGACTCTGGCATCCGATGAGTTGTCCACCACCAGGGTGTCGAACGATCCATCCAACGCGGCCAAGCAACCTTCGAGGAGATCAGGGGCGTGATAGGCGACGACCACCACCAGTGGATCGCCCCCGGACGGGCCTCGTACGGGCTCCGTCCCCAACGGGATCATCGCTTGTACGCGTAGGCCTGGTAGCCGTCAGATGCAGTGTGGCGAACATGGTTGACGACGAGCCCCAGCACATTGCAGCCGGTCGCTTCTAGCCGGTTTGCCGTCCGTTCGAGATCCCCGCGGTCGGTCTTTCCTTCAGAGGCGACGACGATGGCGCCGTGGGTGAGGCTCCCCAGGATGGCCGTGTCGGGTGCGGCTAGGACCGGTGGGGTGTCGAGGATGATGATGTCGGCCAGAAGGTGGAGCTGGTCGAGCACTGGCTGAATGCCCGGGCTGTCGAAGAGCTCACTCGGGTTATCGAGGTGCAGTCCGACCGGCAGCAGTTGCAGCCCGTCGATCCCGGTCTCGAGAAGGTGCGTGCTGACGGCGGAGTCCCCGTAGAACGCGGCGTGGCTGCCCTTTGGATCACGAGAGCCTTTCCCGGTCGGTCGGGTCGAGGAGGTCGTTTCATGTAGGTCGTCGAACCCTCGCTCGAGTTCGCGGTCCTCGAGTTCGTGGTCCTCAGGTTCGGCATGCTTCCAGTTGGCCTTGATCAGGTCGGAGAGTCCCCGAAGGCCCTTGGCATCGACGCCGAAGGCATCCTCGAGCCTCGGTCGCCGGAAGTCGGCGGAGACGACGATCACCCGGCTGCCGGTGAGGGCCCAGGACACGGCCAAGTTGGCAGTGACGAAGGTCTTCCCGTCGCCGGGCTCTGGACTGGTGACCACCAGGATCGGGCTCTGCTGGTCGACCAAGAGGACCCGGAGGCTGGTGCGCAGGTCACGGATGGCTTCGGCCAATGAGGACATGGGAGCCTGCACAAGTGCCAGAGTCACCTCACCCTTCTTGACCTCGGCGTCCTGAGGAAGTTCGCCCAGCAGCGGGGCGTCGATGACTGATCCGATGTCCGGACTGATCCGAACCCTGTCGTCGAACTGCTCACGCACGAGGGCGATGCCGCATCCGGCGAGGAGGCCGGCCAGGATGCCGATCACCCCCAGTTTCGATGTGCTGATGCCGGTGGACACTCCCGAGGTGGCGGCAACCTGGATCACGGCATATGGCATACCGATCTGGATCGTCGACTGCGTTGCCAGCAGCGTGCTGGAGGTCTGGGTGAGGGCGGCGATCTGTGCTGTCAGGAGCGGGTTCGTCGAGTTGGGCGGCTGCTGGCTTTGGAGGCCTGCGATCTTGAGGTTGATCCCGGTGAGCGCCGCGGAGATCTTGTCGATCTGTGCCTGGGCGAGTGCCTGGACCTGGCTGACGAATGCCTCGGAGACCGCTTTCGTGAGCGCTTGGGCGGCTTCGGGGGTGGGGCCGGTCCCGGTGATGGTGAGGGTCCCCGTGATGGGGTCGACCACACCGGTCACCTGGCTGGACAGCGCCTGGGGGTAAGGGTCATGGAGCGCCTTTGCCGCCGTGATGAGCACAGCGGTCCCGGTCAGCGTCTGGACCGGATCGGGCAGAGTGAACGGGGACGACGACGACGTGCCTGCCGCCGAGGGGTTGTTGATCTGCACGAGCGCGCTCGATTGATAGGTCGGAGTCGAGGTCTTCGCAAAGGCCATGGCGGCAGCTACGGCGACCACGACGCAGACAATGATGGTCAATTTCCTGTTCCACAGCGTCTTGAGCATCTGTTGGAAGGTCACCGGGGGCTCGCTTTCGGCGGGTGAGGGCAGGCATAAGAATACGGGGCTGGGGCGACAGAGTGCGCCACCTCGAAGTGGAGCGATCTAGGGGCGACTATTTCGGGCGCCCCCCACCCCCGCAGACCAGTTGTGCTCATGTGCAGTCGTCCTCGAAGTCGGGCCGCGCCACCGCAGATGGTGGCCCGCCGCCCGGGGAGACTCCCCGGATCACCTTTTGGTTCGTCAAATACACAGAGAACCTTGAGATGCATCTGTGTGCACTCATGTCCGGCAGAGCGCCAGATGCCCGGGACCGCCTGTTGCCACTCGTCGCCATCTGTGACCACGGTGAACCGCCGCCCTGCCGCTACGCTTCGATGGTAGTAGTCAGTCATGCACCCGAGGCGCCCGAGGCCCGATGCCACCTACTCTTTCTCGACGATGAGCGCTTCCTCCTTTCTCCAACAGGTGCGTGGACGCGTCGACCCACGGGGTCGGGTCGATGCGGCCCGAGCCGTCCTTTCCTGGGCGGTCATCGCCACTGTGGCTGCGGTCGCCGGTCTGGCCGTCGGGGTCAACCTGGCTGCGGGTCTGGCCGTGGCCGTGCTCGTCCTGGCCTTCGGTGTGTTCGTCGCCGACCCGATCCTGATCGCCGTCATCGTGCTGCCTGGAGCGATCCTCATCCAACGGGTGGGCGGGTCGAGCACCAACCTCAGCGTGGCGGACCTCTTGGTCTTCATTGGTGCGTTCGTCTGCCTCTTCCACGTCGAGTGGCGCACAGCGAAGCACCTCAAGCGGTTCTTGCGGGGGATCGTCTGGTACGAAGCCGTACTGCTGCTGGTTGTCGTAGCTCATCCGTTCCGAGGGGACATCGTGGAGTGGTTCCACCGCTTCTCCTACCTGGCCGGGAGCACGCTCGTGGGTTGGGTGATCGCCTCCCATGGGCGCGCCCGGCAGGCGTACCGGATCTTCTTGTGGGGCGCGGCGCTCTTGGCCGTGCTGGCGGTCGAACATGCCGTGGCACTTCACTTCCAGCCCGCCCAGTGGGGCGTCTATCAAAAGAACGCCATCGGGTGCGTCATGTGGGTGGCCATTGTCGTGGCCCAGCTCAACCCACCATGGG
>CAININ010000226.1 GCA_903849265.1 uncultured Acidimicrobiaceae bacterium | reverse complement strand
TCGGGGAGCGTGCGCTCGGGTCCGTAGAAGAAACACGGCACCTCGAGCTGTGCCCCGGCCCATGCGGCAAACGAGCCCCTGGCCGCAAGGACGTCCTCCCATGATGTGGAGGTTCCGTCGTCGGCTCGCAGCGGCACGAACGGGACCACATCGACGGCACCGAGTCGAGGATGTACTCCCCGGTGGGCGGTCAAGTCGATGGCGTCGACGGCGACGGCGGCCACCTGCCGAGCCGACTCCTCGACCGCAGCCAGCGGCCCAGCCAGGGTGAGGACGGATCGGTTGTGTTCGGGATCCGAGTGGACGTCCAAGAGACAGCCGCCCCCGGCCCGGGCCAACGAGCCGATCACCCCGGCGTCACGGCCTTCACTGATGTTGATGACGCACTCGGCCAACTGGGTGGACGGTGCGCCGACTGGCGGCACGCTCGGTTCAGGCGCCAGCGCCGACGACGCTGAGTCCGACCCGGCGGCGACGGAGGATGCGACGACGCTCGCGCTCGGACTTGCCGCCCCAGACGCCGTGGTCGACGCGCTCGACGAGTGCGTATTCGAGGCAGCTGTCGGCGACGGGGCACTCGGCGCAGATGCGCTGGGCCGCCTGCACACCTACACCGTCACTCGGAAAGAAGATGGACGGCTCCAAGTCCTTGCACTTTCCCACTTCCATCCAATCCGTGTCCATGGATCCTCCAGATCCTCAGGGATTCCGCTACGTCTCCATCGGGCCCTCCGGCCTCCGGGACGCTGGTTTCCGGTACCTGTCCAGTGTCGCGCCCTAGGTGCGGAAACGGTACGGAAACCGGGGGTTCTGGCGGTTTCCTCACCGGATTCTTAGATCTCACCTGGGCCTTCTTATGTTGCTCCTTGCGAGTTCGTGCGACAGGGCCCAGCGAGGCAGTGAGAACCGTTGTGGCGAACTTCCAGACCGGGTGTCAGAGGCCGGGTCAAGAGCAGCCACTCCCGGCGGTAGGATCACGGCACTGTCGTCCCAGGAGGAACCACTGCTATGAGCCCGGTCACCGATGATCCGACCCTCCCCGAGGAGGATGCCGAGCCGCAGCCGCCCGTCGGCCATGTCCGGGTCGTCTACCTCGGCCCGGTGGCACCCCACTGGGAGGTCCGCTCCGACTTCGGCGACCCGGTGCTCATCGAGGAGTTCCGTCGCCGGACCAACGCCCGCCTGGTCCTTCTCCCCCCGCACGACCCTCAGTACCGCCGCAACCGCGAGCGGGTCATCCGCGATGCCGAGCGGGAGAACATCCTGATCGAGTGGGATCTCGGGGTGCCCGACGAGGAGCCGGCCGCCGAGACGGCTGTTGGCGAAGCCGTGGCTGTCGAGGCCGCGCCGGACGCCCAGGCCTGATCTACCCGCCCCCTCAGCTGTCGGCGGGGGGTTCCATCTCCGGGAGGTCGATCCGCTCGAGCCACAGGCCGGGCGCGTCGACCTCGGCGGGAGTCGGGAGATTGCGCGCCAGGCTCCACAGGCGTCCGAGGCTGTCCTCACCGGCACGTTCGACGACGCCGGCCACGAAGGACCGGCCCCGGTCGACCTGTGCCTGGTCGAGGTCGAGGCCGAACAGGGCCCCTGCCGCCTCCTCGCCTTTGCCGCGCTCAGTCCGGCGGCGATACCAGGCCTCGGCTAGCTGGGTGTGGGCGCCAACGAGCTTGGTCCCCACCACGGTAGCGATGTGGTCGGCATAGGCGTCGACGACCACGGCAAGCGCCGTGAGCTGGTCCGATGTACGACGTGACTCGGGTGTCAGCAGGTCACCGAGCAACGCCTCGGGATCGCCGAACATCCCTTGGAGCGACTCGAGGTCCATGCCGGCGCCCATCCCGGTCGAGTCGTCCTCACCCGTGAGCCCGCGCAGTCGGCCTGCCAGGTCCTGTTGGACTGCGGCCTGTGACTTGGCATAGCCGTGGAGCAGCTCTTCGAACCGAGCTCGCACCGTTGGGCGGGTCAGCACGGAGTTCGTCGCCAGCTCGCGAGCGCACACCCACAGCAGCGCCTCTTCTTCGGGGAGGCTCCAGTCCTGGGCGAACTCGGTGATGTTGGACGTCACTAAGAGGAGCTCGTCAGACGGTGCCCACGGAAGGGCCAACGGGTACTGGCCGAGGGTGCGCTGCGACAGATGGCCGACGACCGAGCCGGTCTGGAGGCCGAAGAACATCGGACCGATGGCGGAAGCCCACTGTCCGAGCATGGCTGCCATCCCCCCGGACGAGTCGTCGGAAGGGTCGATGTCGGTGGTGCCACCCGTTGGGTGGGTGACCGGCCCGCCAGCCGGCGGTTTCGCCATCTCGGCCAGCACGGGGCGCCAAGAGTCCAGCGCCCGGACGGTCCAGTCCCCCCGGCCGACGGGCACGCACGTGAGACGGCGGCCGTCCGGCGTCAGTGGCATCCCGGTCGCCTCGACGACATTGAGCTCGGCCACCCGAGACAGCTGTTCGACCTGGATCCGGTGCAGGGGCTCCACGTTCGCCTCGGGGGTGCCCCCGGTGGCGACGTTGAGGGCGAAGGCGCGGGTCATCTCCCACGAGTCGGGTCCGTTGGACCCGAGCATGTTCATCAAGTCGCCGAGCAGGGACTGGAACGGGTTCCCCGGGTCGCCGGATTCGGGAGGTGCCATGCCGCCATGCTACGGCTCCCGTATGGCCTGCGGTGCGTCGCGGTCTGGGGAACCTAGCGGTCGCCGAGGACCACCGTGGTGTCGGGGGTGCGTCCGCCCCGGACGAACCTGACGCTGAGCTCGGTGCCCGGTGGTTCGGCGTAGAGGCGGGTGGTCAGCTCGGCGACAGAACGGACTTCGCCAGCGTCGACGGCGATGATCCGGTCACCCGGGCGCAGGCCGGCCTGATCGGCAGAGCCCCCTGCGGCCACGGAACGGACAACTGCCCCAGTGGCAGCCAGGGTGGCGGCCCCTGACGGCAGGTTCGACGGGTCGACGACTTCTGCATCGAGGAACCCGTGATCGACCGAGCCGTGGGAGACGATCTGCGCGGCCACATCGCGCACCAGGCCGGCTGGCAAGAAGATGGAGGTCCGGGATCGCCCGGAACCGACGACGGATGAAAAGATCCCGACCACCGAACCGGACGGCTCGATCAGGGGGCTCCCGAGGTCCTCGACACCGAGCGGTGCAGCGACGGTCGTTACGCACAGGCCCCCTCCGCCCCCGCCCCCGGTCACTGAAGACAGGACGGTCCCCGAAGAGAGGACGGTCCCGGCAAATACGCGGCCGATCGGCCTGCCGGTCGAGGTGGTGCGCTGCTCGGACAGGGCCACGACCATGGAACCGGTGGCCGGATCAGCAGTGGTGAACGGGGCGACGGGCAGGTCGTCTGCAGTTCGCAGGACCACGATCCCTGTGGTGGGATCGCTTCCCACCACCACGGCGGGCTGACGGGTGCCGTCCGGCTCGACCACCGTGATGGAGCGGGCATCGGCCACTGTGGGCTGAAGGGCCACGATGATCCCACCCGCCTCGGCGACGACGCCGGTTCCCACCGTGGTCCGGGTGGGTTTGGACACGACCAGCGCCACCGTTGACTGCGTGGCCGTCGAAGCCACCGACTGCATTCGCCGAGCGTTCGCCAAGCGGCTCAGGTCCACCTCGGTCGTGGGCACCCCGGCGAAGAGCACCGAAGAGGCCGAGGTGGGAGTGGAATCGTTTGCAGTGGCGACCGCCATGCCGCCCACGATCAACGTGACCACGATGCAGACGGCGAGGCCGCCGATGACCCATGTCACGCGCTGGTTCTGCGTTTGAGACGCCGGAACTGGGCCAGGGATCCCTGCAGATGCACCCGACGCCCGTTCGGACGGGTGCAACCAGAGCCGGTCGTCGGGCGGGACCCATCCCCGCATGGGCTCGTCTTCGGGACGCGCATCGAAGTCGTCCTGGTCCTCTCCGTGCACAGTGCGAAGGTTAGCGATCCATGCGCCGCGAGGGATGGCGCCACCCCGCCAGACCCGCGGCGCAGACCCACTTGACCCGACAGTGCCGACCCCGCCGAGCGGTCGGAGCACAAGGTTTTGGCGCCGCTGCCCTGACAAGGGACTCACCCGTCCTACGATGGGGGTGTGGCCCGGGACCTCGCGATCGACCTCGGGACGTCCAACACCCAGGTATTTGCCAAGGGCAGGGGGATCATCCTCGAGGAGCCGACGGTGGTCGCCCTCAACACGAGGACCCACGAGGTGCTGGCCGTCGGTGACGAAGCCTGGCAGTTGATCGGCCGGACCCCCGGCTACATCGTGGCCGTGCGCCCGCTGCGCGAGGGAGCGATCACCGATTTCGACATCACGGAACGGACCTTTCGGCTCCTCTTCCGCCGGGCCGGGGTGACGAAGCTGAACCGCCCGAGAGTGCTCATCTGTGTGCCCTCCGCCATCACCTCGGTGGAGCGGCGAGCAGTCAAAGAGGCGGCACGGCGGGCCGGCGCCTCGGCTGCTCATCTGATCGAGCAGCCCATGGCGGCCGCCATCGGCACCGGCCTCGAGATCCACGAGCCGGTGGGAAACATGGTGGTCGATGTTGGCGGCGGCACCACAGAGACAGCGGTCATCTCACTGGGCGGGATCGTGGCCTACCGGGCAGTCCGGTGCGGAGGGTTCGACATGGACGCGGCGATCCAGGACTACGTCCGTCAGAAGTACGGCGTGGCCATCAGTGAGCGAACCGGCGAGGCGCTCAAGATCGCCATCGGATCGGCCCTCCCATATGAAGGGGAGACGCAGGCGGAAGCCCATGGACGCGAAGTCACCACTGGCGAGCCCAGGACCGTGGTCCTCACCCCCGACGAGATCCGATTTGCTCTTCGGGAGCAGATCGAGATGCTCTTGGACACGGTGCTCGGCTGCCTGTCCGATGCCCCCCCAGAACTGGCGCAGGACATCATCTACGAAGGGATCCACCTCGTCGGCGGGGGAGCGCAGTTGCGTGGGCTGGCCGAGCGTCTGGCCGAGGTGACCGATGTGCCGGTCCATCTGGTTCCTGACCCGGTCGAGTGCGTCGTGCGCGGCGCTGGCCTGTGCCTCGACTCTTTCGACAGCCTCCGCCCGATCTTCGCCGCCGCCGAAGCCTGATCTCGGGCTGGTCGGGGTCGCAGATGCGGCCCCGTCGATGTACCCCGCAGCCAGGCAGCCAGGCAGTCAGGCAGCCAGTCAGTCAGCCTCGGTGCGCAGCTCAGTCGACGTCGAGGAGGTCCTCGGCCACCTGGCGCACCTGCCAGTCCCGGTCGTCGAGGCACCGCCGGAGCGCCGCATCGACCGCCGGTCCCTCGAACGCTGCGAGTGCGACTGCCGCCCGCCGTCGGATGGCCGGCTTGTCATCGAGCGCGGCGAGGACTGCGGCCAGCCCGTCCTCGTCTCCGATGGCACCGAGCGCAGCGACTGCCGCCTCGCGGCAGAGCGGGTCGCTATGTCCGGTACTGAGCACCGACAGGGCGGCCAGACGCTCGACGGCTCCTGTCTCTTCGCGTTCGCCCATAGCCCAGGCGGCCATCTCCACTACTGACGGGTCGGGGTCATCGAGGAGCGTCAGCAGGGGGATGTTGCGCCTCGTGGCAGACAGCTCTGCCGCCCGTCGCCGCACGGCGGGTTCCGGGTCGGTGAGCCCTGCCAGTAGTTCGACTTCGGTGAGTTTCCCCATGCGGTCCAGGGCGCCCAGCGCGGTTGATCGCACGGTGCCGGCAGGATCCATCAAACCTTCCCGCGCTCTGCCCGCGTCACCGACATGTCCCGCCCTGGCTACGTCGCGGCGACGATCGGTGACCTCGCCGTCACCGGGTTCCGTGGGAGGCTGCACCACACCACTATGACCGACGACGAGCAGCCCACCACGCAGGGCCCCGAGGTTCCCCGGGACCCGATGGCGCTCCACTTCTTTCCCGGGGGGGCATCGGCCCCCTTCCCGACCGGTCCGCCCCCGACGGACCCACCCTCGACGGACCCGTCCCCGACCGCCCCCGCCTCGCTGGCTGATGGGGCCCCGGTACCCCCGTTGCCTCCGCAGACGGGACCGGCCGAGCAGGACGTCGCCCCGGCAGACCTTGTCGCCGATGCAGGCCCCGTCGTGCCCAAAGCCACCGGTGGTCATCGAAACTCGCGCAAGAGGCGGACGCTGCGGGCCGTGGTTTGGGCGGTTGCCGGAGTTGTGGTCCTCGGTGCGCTGATCGCTTCGAGGATCAACCTCGACTACTACGCCATCCAGCCCGGCTCGGCCCAGCCGGTCCAGCCCTACATCACCGTCCCGCCGTCGAAGTCCCATCCGGTGACCCACTCCGTGCTCCTGACCGACGTGCGTGAGGCTCGGGTGTCTGCGCTGACCTATCTCTGGTTCAAGTTCCAGTCGGACACCGAGCTCTACTCGGTCCCTGCGGTCACGGGCGGCACATCGGCGGACGAACTGGACGCTCAAGGGGCGCTTCAGATGTCCCAGGCGGAGGAGTCGGCCAAGACGGCAGCACTCCGTCATGCCGGATATGCGGTGCCGGCGACACCGGCCGGGGCCGTGGTCACCGGGACGTTCGCCGGCACGCCGGCGTACGGGGTGCTCAACGTCGGCGATGTCGTCACAGCGCTCGACGGCACGCCGACCCTGACCGCCCTGGCCCTGACCACGGCGCTCGCCACCCATCATCCGGGAGAGACGGTGACGTTTACCGTGCGCAAGGACGGGAAGGGCGCCCCCGGCCCGGTGCCGTTGACGCTGAAGCGGACCAAGGTCGAAGTGGGCGGGCAGTCGGTCTACCTCGACGTCGGGATCGAGCCCCAGGACCAAGTCGACTACGCCTTTCCCTTCCCGATCTCGATCTCGGTGACCGACATCGGCGGCCCCTCGGCTGGTCTGGCGATGACGCTCGGGGTGATCGACGCCCTCACCAGCGGGTCGCTGACCGGCGGGCACACGATCGCGGCCACCGGCACCATGGACGCGGCAGGCAACGTTGGCGACGTGGGCGGCGTCGCCCAGAAGACGGTCGCCGTGGAGAACGCCGGCGCCAGTCTCTTCCTGGTCCCGCCGGAGGAGTACAAGGTGGCGATGTCGAAGGCCCGGCCGGGCCTGAAGGTCGTCGCCGTGTCGACGTTGGACCAGGCACTTCGGGTGATCGGGGCCAACGGAGGGAAGCTGTCCCCCACGACGCTCGACTCTGCCCCCAGTCACTACGCGGGATGAGCCGATTCAGCGACGGGCGGTCGTAGGCTCTGCCCATGCCTGAGCAACGCCGGATGACCATCACTTCGTCCCCCCATCTCGCACCAGACGATGTGGCCCGGCACACCTTCGCCTCGGTCAGACGGGGATTCGACCCGACCGAGGTGCGCGACTACCTCGAATCGATCGCCACCGGCCTTCGGGCACTTTCCGATCGCGAGCACGAACTGGTGGCCGCACTGGCCGATGCCGAAGATCGTGCGGCCAATCCGGTGATCAACGACACGATGTTGACCGCCGCCGTGGGCAAGGAGACCGCACGCGTGCTGCAGAGCGCGCACGACGCCTCGTCTGAGATGATCGGCAACGCCGCAGCTGAGGCCGCACGCATGCAGGCCGAGGCGATCGAAGTGTCCGAGCGGCTGGTGACCGAGGCCACCGAGGTGTCCGAGCAAGCGCAGGCGAAGGCGGACGCGCTGCTGGCCGAGCGCCTGGCCGAGGCAGATGCCGCGTCGACTGCACTGCAGGAGCGAACCGAGAAGCAGGTGGCGGCCGCTCTCGAAAAGGTGCGTGCGGACGCCGAAGAGATGACTGAACGGGCCCGCACCGAGGGTCGGGTGATGGTCGAGGAGGCACAAGCGCTGCGGGCCCGGGTGCTGGCCGACCTGTCGCGCCGCCGCAAGGTGCTCCATGCACAGATCGAGCAGCTGCGGGCCGGCCGCGAGCGCCTCGCCGAGACGGTCCATGAGGTGAAGCGCTCGGTAGAGACCATCGCCGACGATCTCTTCAAGGCCGAAGACGAAGCCAGGCTGGCCGCAGAGGCGGCAGGACGCGAAGTGTCCGACCGACCGGACGAGGGCACTCCCGAAGAGCTTGCTGCCCTGTTGCTGGCGGAGGAGGCAGTCGCCGAGGCCGAGGATCTGGCCCTGGCCCTGGCCCAGGCAGAGGCCGAGCCAGAGCCGGAGACCGAGATCGAGGCCGAGCCTGAGACTGATGCCGCTATCGAGGTCGTCGAGCAGCCGGCCGCAGCGCCAGCGGTCGCCCCGGAGCCGGAGTCCGTGCCGGAGAGTGCGCCGACGGGCGTCCCGGAAGTAGGCGACGCCGAAGCCTCGGCCGCAGCAGCGCCGCCGGTCAAGCAGGTCGATGCCCTGTTCGCCAAGTTGCGGGCGGCACAGGATGATCCCGGCGAAACGGATACGCCCGTGGCGGAGGCAGGCGCTGAGGACGACGAGGGCGCTGAGGAAGAGCCCGCCGGAGCAGTTCGCGACGCATCCGCTGAGGACGAAGAGGGCGAGGACGACGAGGGCGCTGAGGACGACGAAGGCGATGGACCACCGGAACCAGCCAACCCCATGGCCGTCCGACGCGACGAGCTCCTCTCTCCGATCGTCACCGGGATCTCCCGTCGTCTAAAGCGTTCACTACAGGACAACCAGAACGACCTGCTCGATCGCCTGCGTGCGAAGGGGACGACCTGGTCGACCGACCTCCTCTTGGACGAGCGAGAGCACCTCGACTCCGTTGCCACCTCGGTCCTGCCTCTGCTCGAAGAAGCCGCAGACGCCGGGTCCTCGTTCATCGGGGCTGATGTCGGACGCCCCGACGGCGACGCACTCGTGGCGATCGCCCACGGGCTCGCCGAGTCAGTGGTGGGGCCGTTGCGCAAACGGCTGTCGGGCGGCGACGACTTGGAGTCGGCCGAGGAGTCGGTCGTGACCGAGCACATCGGCTCAGCATTCCGGGAGTGGAAGGGGGAGCGGATCGAACGGCTGTCCGGCGACCATGCGGTGGCCGCGTTCTCCCTCGGGTCCTTGGCCTCGGCCGGATCGTCCGGGACCAGCCTCGAATGGGTGGCGGTCGCTCTTCCCGACGAGACCCCTTGCCCCGACTGCGAGGACAACGGGCTGAACGGTGCCCAAGCCGCCGGCGAGGAGTTCCCCACCGGGCACCTGCACCCTCCGGCCCACCCAGGTTGTCGATGCCTGCTCGCCCCCGCGACCCCCTAGGCTGCACCCGTGCGCTCTCCCAGTGACCTACCCACGGCGACCAAGTCGACGGGCCACCGCGGCCGTCGCTCCATCATCGTCGCTGCGGTCCTTCTGGTCGTCGTCCTGGTGTTCCTCCACACCTTCGCCGTCTTCTATACCGATGCGCTCTGGTTCTCCTCCATCTCGTTGCACTCGGTCTGGGTCAAGCTCTTCGAGGTCAAGGCCGGCCTCATGCTCGTCTTCAGTGCCATCTTCGCCGTCCTCCTGCTGATCAGCCTCATCGTCGCCGAGCGGCTCGCCCCCAAGGGCCCGTCGATGGACGCAGAAGACGAGTTCGTCAAGCGCTACCGCGAGGTCATCGGGCCATACGCCCGTTGGCTGCGGGCCGGAGTCGTGGTCGTGCTGTCCCTGATCGTCGGCTCCCAGGCACTCGGCCAGTGGCAGAACTGGCTGCTGTTCCGCAACAGCACGCCCTTTGCCGCTACTGACCCACAGTTCCACCGGAACGTCGCCTACTTCGTCTTCACACTGCCGTTCCAGCAGTTCGTGATCCACTGGACCCTGGTCGCGCTGGTGATGGTGCTCCTGGTGACGGGATTGAGCCACTACCTCAACGGGGGGATCCGCATGCAGGGCCCCCGCCCGCGCGTGCGCCCAGCAGTGAAGGCCCACCTGTCGGTGATCCTCGGACTCATCGCCATCACCAAGGCCGTGGGGTACTACCTGGCCCAGTTCAACCTCGACCTCTCGACCAACGGGTTCGTGCAAGGTGCGGGGTACACCGATGTCCATGCCCGGCTCCCAGCCCTCGACCTGCTGATCCTGGTATCGCTGGCCGCGGCCGCGCTCTTGATCTACAACATCCGGCGACAGGGCTGGGCACTGCCCATCCTCGGTGTGGGCCTGTGGTTCCTGGTGGCGCTGACCGCCGGCACCATCTACCCAGCCGCAGTCCAGGCTCTCAAGGTCAACCCGGCTCAGAACACGCTCGAACGCCCGTACATCCAGCGGAACATCGATGCCACCCGTGCGGCCATGGGAATCCGCGGCGTCACCAGCACCAACTACCCGGCATCGTCGACGCTGTCGGCCACGCAGCTGTCTGCCAACAGCGACACCTTGGCAAACGTGCGGCTGTGGGACCCGCTCCAGACGCAGCCGACATTCAACAAGCTCCAGGACATCCGGTCCTACTACCAGTTCAACAATCTGGCGGTCGACCGGTACAAGGTGAACGGGACCGAGACCTCATCGGTTGTCGGCGTACGAGAGGTCAACGACCAGGACCTGCCCTCGTCGTCGTGGGTCAACACCACGCTCCAGTACACCCACGGCTACGGCATGATCGTGTCGCCGTCCAACGTGGCCACCAGCAACGGCGATCCCCAGTTCGCAGTGGGTGCGGTCCCGCCCGTGTCGAACAGCGGGCTCCCCAACGTCTCCCAGCCGTCGGTCTACTTCGGGCTCAACAACACCGGCTACGTGGTGGCCAACACCAAGCAGCCCGAGATCGACTACCAGCTCACCAACGGAACAAACATCGAGACCCACTACAAGGGCACCGGTGGCGTGCAGCTCTCCTCGTTCTTCAACCAGGTCATGTTCGCCGTCCGCTTCAACGACCTCAACCTCCTGATCTCTAGCCAGATCACCAACGATTCGCGCCTGATGTTCGATCGGGGCGTGCAGGCCCGTGTGGCCAAGGCGGCACCGTTCCTCAACCTCGATGCCGACCCGTACCCGGTGCTGCTCGGCGGTCACATCGAGTGGGTCCAGGACGCCTATACGACCTCGGCCAACTATCCCTATGCCCAGAACGCCGACACCGGGGCCGTCGCCTCGGGCAGCGGGCTTTCGGGCACGTATAACTACGTCCGCAACTCGGTCAAGGTCCTCATCGACGCCTACACCGGCAAGATGACCTACTACGTGATGGACCCGAACGACCCGATCATCCGCACCTATGAGAAGGCGTTTCCGGGGCTGTTCACACCGGCGTCGAAGATGAGCAGCGAGCTGCGCGACCACCTCCGTTATCCCGAGGACATCTTCACGGTCCAGGCCACCATGTACGGCAAGTACCACATCGTCCGAGCTCAGAGCTTCTACAGCGCCGCCGACGCGTGGACCCT
Source organism: uncultured Acidimicrobiaceae bacterium (assembly GCA_903849265.1). GTDB lineage: Bacteria > Actinomycetota > Acidimicrobiia > Acidimicrobiales > RAAP-2 > Bog-756. Next base: position 1,999 of record CAININ010000226.1, on the reverse strand, counting down.
GTCCCCCGACCCCGGTTCGGGTCAGCCGGCCCAGGCCCTGGCCACCACACAGACCGTCAACGCCCAGGGCCAGGTGGTCTCCACCGGGCAGCTGGTGCGGATGTCGCCGATCTATCAGGTGATGCGGATCCCAGGCGAGGCGGCCCAGTCGTTCAACCTCATCGATGCGTTCGTGCCGGTGTCGTCGGGGAGCCAGATCCAGACGTTGTCCGGGTTCATGATGGCCGGATCGGACCCCGGCCACTACGGACAGCTCAAGATGTTCGTAACCCCGCGCGACAACCCGGTGAACGGTCCGGCCATCGTGGCGGCCAAGATCGATGCCACGCCGACCGTGTCAGGGCAGATCTCCTTGCTCAACCAGAACGGCTCATCGGTCCTGCTCGGCAACGTGCTGATGATCCCGGTGGCGAACGCGCTGCTCTATATCCAGCCGCTGTACGTCGAGTCGTCTCGCAACGCCTTTCCCGAACTCCAACGAGTGATCGCCGTCTACGGCAACCAGCCAGCTGCCATCGGGACGTCGTTGTCGGACGCACTGACCAAGCTGTTCGCGGCCCCGGTCTCGACCACGTCGGGCGGGGGACCCGTCGGCACGGGCACGTCCTCGTCGCTGTCGCCCCAAGCCCTGGCCCAGCTGGCCCAGGCCCAGGCCTCCTATCAGCAGGCCCAGGCAGACCTGAAGGCCGGCAACCTCGGCGCCTACCAGAACGACATCAACGCCATGGAGTCGAGCCTGCAGTCCGTCCAGGCGATCACGGGCGGCCCGGTGGCCAGCACCACGACCACCACGACCACCAACCCAGCCTCGGCGGCCATCTCCGGACTCGGCAACTGATCGCGAAGCGATCGGCACCGGTGCCGGGGGACGTGACCTGGCAACGGAGTCGCACCGGAATCTGACCGGGCGGCAACTGATGGCGGCGCCAGCCGTGCCTACGATGAGCAGATGCCGTTTCTTGTCGATCCTGACCATGTCGAACCCGCGGTGCGGGGGCTCCTCGGTGCGATCGACGTCGACGACGGGGCGACCGATGAACAGCTCGAGGTCTTGTGGTCGATCACGGACCACCTCTGGAAGCGGCCGGATCTGCGCAACGCCAAACTTCGCCCAGCAGGCGCGGAAAAGACAGCGGCAGTGTTGGTCGACGAAGGGGAGCGCAAGCGGTTCCACCTGGTCCTGGTGACGCTCGAAGCCTGCCGGCACCCGATGTCGGCGGCCCAGGTCACTCGAGCCGAAGAGTTCGCCGCCGCGCTTGTCGTCGACGGTGTGGACCTAGAGATCTTCAGGGGCTGGATCTCCGACGGCGTCGGCCGAGCAGTGGCGGACTGGAAGCGGTGCTTCGGCGAACGGGCGGCGTCGATGGGCGAGGTGTCGTTGCAGGACGACGCTGATGGGCAAGCTGCAGATCCCTGGGCGCCCCAACCGCCCGACCATGCGCTGATGGCCCGTATCGACGAGTTCCACGGGCTGGGGGAGGACTCGCTCGGCCGGGCCTATCTCGACTTCTACCGGCGCAACAGCATCGACGTGCCGGGATCGACGAGCGGATCGCTGATGCAGGCGGTGTCGGTGGCTCACGACATGAACCACGTGATCGCTGGGTACGAGCCGACCGGTCAGGGGGAGATCGCCCTGGGTGCGTTCCAGATGGCGATGGACGATTCGGACGACAACCTGGTGCAGTTCATGGGGAACCTGCTGATCCACGAGGCCGGGATCCTGGATCCGGGCGGGTTCACACCGGTGTCGGCGTCGCTGCAGCGCCCAGGGGCGATCGAGCTGCTGGGAGAGGCATTCGACCGGGGAGCACGTTGCCGGCATGACTTCAGCCACACCGATCATCTGGCCATGGCGGCCTGGTCGCTCGACGAGGTCCGTGAAGAGTTCGGCGTCGTGCCAGTGACCGTCATTTCTTAAGCGCTCGCCTTGGCGGTTCGGGGCTGCCGCTGCTATCGTCTGGTTTCCACCAACGCGGGGTGGAGCAGTCTGGTAGCT
>CAININ010000225.1 GCA_903849265.1 uncultured Acidimicrobiaceae bacterium | reverse complement strand
GGCAGGGACCAGCCTGTTCCTGAGCTTCCTTGCCCTTGGCGGCGAGGACCCCATGGATGTCTGGCGCCGGATCAACTCCGCCCGGCTGCCCCGGACGATCAGCGGCGGATACGGGTTCGCCTCGGTGCACCGCAAACTCCTGGCCGAGGGCGCCTATCTGTTCGCTCGGGCCCATCGACCAGTCGTGGAGCAGCCGCTCCCTCGCAACACCTTCACGGTGACCGTCCTGCGCGACCCGGTGGCCCGGGCGCACTCGTACTTCGACTACCTCGTGGCTGGCGATACGCCGGATGCCCCGGGCCGAGTGGCCGAACGCGAGCGGCGCCTGGCCTACGACGGGTTCGATGCCTTCTTGGACCAGGTCCCGGATCGGCACCTGCTGTGTCAGCTCCAAACGTTCTCGACGTCCCTCGATGTGGCAGAAGCGGTCGACCGTGTCGCCGCCTGCTCGAGCGTGTTCTTCACCGAGTCCTATGCCCAGGGTCTGGCTGGGCTCGGCGCCCGACTCGAACTGCCGCTGACCGTGCACCGGGCACGGGTCACCGGGACCCGGTCGGTCTTGACCGAATCACAAGAAGACCGCCTGCGGTCGATGCTCGCGCCCGAGTACGAGCTCCTCTCCCGTCTGGCTGCGGGCGGCATCAGCGGGCCTCCGTCCAACGCTCAGTAGTCGTCACCCGGGGGTAGGACTAGGCGTTGGCCGTGACCGTGTGGTGCTCGAGATCACGGCTGTTGGCGATGGCGACCGCCGCCAGCTGCGACCGGACCTCGAGCTTGCGCAGTACCGACCGGATGTGCGAGCGGACGGTCGTGAGCGACACCACGAGCTCGTCGGCGATGTCCTGTGCTGCCCATCCTTCGGTCAGGTAGAAGAGAACCCGTCGTTCGCCGGCGGTGAGTCCGAGGAGCGCTCGGAACCGGCCCGGCAACCCGAGCTGACCGTTCTGGAGCGCCTCGGCAACCGAAGAGCCGTTGAGCGAGCGCAGGGCATCGGGCAGCCGGTCCAGGTCGAACAGCGCCAGCGCATCCTGGGACACGCACGACGCCAGGGCCCCCGCCCCCGCCCCTGCGCTCACGGCTAGTACGAGGACGCCCTTGTCGACATAGGCGGTGGTGAGCTGGGACGGACGGCCCCATGCTCCTGATTCCCAATTGGGGGAACGACCCACCCACGCCCCATCGAGCACGAGGACCACCACGTCGACATCGACACCATCGACTGAGGTGACCAGCGGCTCGTCGGCGCCGACGGTCGCCACCGCCGAGCGGCAGCCCAACTGCTCAGCCATGGACAGTGCCGCCAGCGAGGAAAAGCCGGGTGCGGCGTCTCGGGCTGCCATCGGATCGATGACGAGGACGCAGAGGTTGCAGTTGGAACCGGGGCCGGTGCCACCGGCACCGTCAATGGCCCTGTGGTCGGCGACCAGGAGAGAGGCGTCGTCGGCCCATCTGCGCTCATAGCGGTGGAGGACGCGCCGACGGATCTGCACGAACGCGGAAGCGCCTTGTGCCGCAGCGGCGACGCCCGCCGAAGCGGCTGTGTTGGCCTCGGCAAGGGCGGTCGGCCGGTCGACGGTGACGGCCTCCGTGACCTGGAGACGGGCACTGCCCCCGCGTCCGAGGGCGCGGACAGATGATCCTGCGGCCGTGCGGGCCCGTTGGGCGAATCTGTAGGAGGATTCGCCGGCAGTGGGTGCAGCGAGGCCCACGGCGATGGAGCGGCCAGCGGCCTCGGCAAGGCCCGGATCGGCGCGGTTGCCGGACAGACCTGGACCGATAGCCCGGGCCAGTCGGTCACCGAGCACGTCGAGAGGGACCAGATTGACCACGGACCCGAACGCGATGGCGAGGGTGGTCGTGCTGACCGGGCAGACGCGATCGTCGGAACGCACGGCCTGCATCACCTGATCGAGCGCAGCCGTGCCGAGCGGCTCGAGGTGACCCGAGTCCGGGTCCGCTGTCGGACCACCATCGGTGCTGAGGATGATCCAAGCAACCGCGCCCATGTCGCGCGCTCCCTCGGATTCGGATCCCGACTCCTCGACCCCACTCGACATGTGCGGCCCCCACTCCACGGACTCCACGGAGCGACGATAGTCAGACCCACCCTGCTGGCTGGCTGCATCCGACCCGGATGTCGTTCCACATCCGTGACCGCTCCCTCTCATCCTACCCGTGGGGGTGTGCACCCGCACGAGGCTCCGCCCCAGGCGCAATGGGAGCGGGACCTTCTGGTCAGGAAGATGGAGCGTCGACAGCCGGCGTGGGCGTCGCGCTGGCCTGTCGGCCGCGAGCTGATCCCACCGCGAGGTGGAGGAGCCCGTCTACGAGGAGGACCATGCCGGCGCCGAACACCGCACCCCCGATGGCATCGGAGGGGAAGTGCCACTGCAGGGCGACTACGGCCATGCACTCGAGTCCCACCACGAACACACCGATGATTACGACCACCGGTCGAATCCAGCGGGGCACGGCGATGATCCACGCCATCGCTACGGCGGCGACGACCGTCGTCGAACCGGACGGAAAGGTGAGGACCTGTTCGTAACGCCGGGCGATGACCGGCTTGAGGAAATACTCCGTCAAAAGGACAGCCAAGGTCGGCGTGATCAAGCAGGCGAGCGCCCGCCAGCGGTCGCGGGCAATGACCACGACTGCGGCCAGGATCGATCCTGCGACCAAGAAGGAAGTCGACCGGATCTGCGTGATGTGCACCCAGGTGCTGTTGTGCGGCGCGGGGTGGACCAGCGACGAGCCCCAGGTGTCGATGAAGTTCGGACCGGATCGCCACCGCAACAACAAGGCGGCTAGGACGGTGAGCCCCACCATGATCCCTCCGGCGATGGCTTCGCGGCCGCCGCCGGAGTCCTCGTCCATGTCCGCAGTGACATCTGCTTCAGAGCCCTCGCTGGGCACCTTGCCGGGCGCGGTGTCCGTATTCGTTTCCATGTCTGCCATCACGACTCCTCGAACCAGTCGATGGTGGCCCGAAGGCCCTCGTCCAGGGGGACCGGCTGGACATCGGGGAAGAGCCGGTGGAGGTTGCCCTGGTCTGCCTGAGAGTCTCTCACGTCTCCAGCCCGAGATTCCGAGTGGGTGCGCTCCAAGCTGCGACCGAGCAGTGCTTCGATGCGACCGATCACGTCGAGGAGAGAGACGCGGGTGCCGAAGGCCAGGTTCACCGGGCGGGCATCGGTGACCGTGCGGAGGACCGAGTCGGTCAGGACGGAGCAGACGGTTCCCACGTAGGTGAAGTCCCGGGTCTGCCCGCCATCGCCGTGGACGGGCAGGGGCTCGCCCCGCAGGGCGTTGGCCAGGAACGCCGGGATGACCGCGGCGTAGGCATGGTCGGCGGCCTGGAGCGGTCCGAACACGTTGAAGAACCGGAAGGCCAAGGTGTCCAGCCCGAACGAGTGGCCATAGGCGAGGGCGTACGACTCGGTGGCGAGCTTGCTGACCGCGTAGGGGCTGACTGGCATGGGCGCCATATCTTCCTGCTTGGGCAGGATGGGGTTCGCCCCATAGACCGAGGACGAGGACGCCACGACGACGTGGGGTCCTCCGTGGTGCCGAGCCGCCTCGAGCACCCGCAAGGTGCCGGTGGCGTTCACCTCGTGGGAGGCCATCGGGTCCGCAAGCGATCGGGGCACGGACGGTCGGGCCGCGAGATGGATGATCGCATCCGATCCCGGAACCACTTTGTCGAGGAGGTCGGCATCGAGGATGGACCCCTCGACGAACTCGACGCCGTCGACGCCCTCCAAATTGGCCAGGCTCCCCGTAGAGAGGTCGTCAAGGGCCAGGATGCTATCGACGCCCGGCGCCGCCACCAAGGTGCGGCACAGGTTGGCTCCGATGAACCCGGCTCCGCCGGTGACGATGACTCTCATGGTTGGGTCAGAGCCGTTCGACCGCGGGACCGTCCAACCGGTTCCGAGTGTCGAGCACATAGCTGGCCTTCGCCTCGACGAGGTCGTAGTCGAAGGCGTCATGGTCGGTGACCAGGACCACGGCATCGGCCGCGGCAAGTTCTTCCGCGTTGGCTTCGACCAGGGGAAAGGCCAGGGTGTCGCCGACGAGATGGGGGTCTGCCACCCGCAGGTCGGCGCCGAGGGCCACTAGCGATCGGGCGATGACGGTCCCCGGAGCCTCACGGGCATCCCCGGTGTTGCGCTTGTAGGCAAGTCCGAGAATGAGCACGCGGGAGCCGTTGATGGATCGGCCCATGCGGTTGAATGCAAGCATCAGCCGGCGGACGACGTAGTCGGGCATGTGCTCGTTGACATCGTTGGCGAGCTCCACGAACCGGAACGGCTGGCCCAGGCTGCGGCGGACCTTCCACGACAGGTAGCTCGGGTCGATGGGGAGGCAGTGGCCGCCGACCCCGGGCCCCGGCGTGAACCGCATGTAGCCGAACGGCTTGGTCGAGGCCGCGTCGATGGCCTCCCACACGTCGATGTCGAGGTCGGAGGCGAACATCGCCAGTTCGTTCACCAGCGCGATGTTGACGTGCCGGAAGGTGTTTTCGAGGAGTTTGGTGAGCTCTGCCTCGCGGGTGCCGGACACAGCGACTGTCTGCTCCACGATGTTGCCGTAGAAGGCCTCCACGACCTCCAACGACGCAGCGTCGATCCCGGACACCACCTTCGGGGTGTTCTCCAGTCGCCACGTGGTGTTGCCGGGGTCGATCCGCTCGGGGCTGTAGCCGGCGTGGAAGTCGCGTCCTCCGACAAGTCCGGACCCTGACTCCAGGATCGGGACGACCAACTCCTCGGTCGTCCCTGGGTAACTGGTGGATTCGAGAACGACGGTAGATCCGGCTCGGAGGTGCACCGCGAGTGTGGCGGCTGCCTCCTCGACATAGGTCAAGTTCGGGTTGCCGTCCTCGAGCGGGGTCGGAACGTCGATGACGGCGATGTCGAACCCCGCCATGTGGACGGAGTCGATCGTGGGGAGAAACCTGCCGGTGCCGAGGGCTGCGGCGAGTCGCTCATCGGTGATGTCCTCGACGTAGGAGTGGCCATCCGCGAGCTGCTTGACCCGGTTGACGTCGAGGTCGAACCCGGCCACGTCGTAGCCGGCCTCGACGGCGCGCAGCGCCAGCGGCAGCCCGACGTAGCCCTGGCCTACGACCACAACTTTTCCGAGGGAGCTGTCGCTCATCGGCTCGACACGGTCATGCTCGGACCTGGTCGGTGTCGCCCTCGGTCTGACGCACGTAGCCGGCCACCAATCTGTTCAGGTCGAGGTCTCCCTCGGCATCATCGAGCTCTGGCCACTCGAACGCAGCGGCGGAAGGAATCACCGGGCTCTCTCCGTTGGCGAGCGGGACGTTCGGTACGAAGCCGACTGGTACGCCAGCGGTAAAGAGGAGGTTCCGGACGACGACCTTGTCCCGCCGGAGGGTGGCGAGCTCGAGCTCCTCGAGCTCCGCCGCGAACACCGATTCGGGGGCCCGGGTCGGCACCAGGCGGTTGATGTACGGGTGGCTCGTGGCCAGGATCTCCTCGTCGGGAGTGCTCAAGACCTCGTTGAGCTTCTCTCCGGGACGCATCCCGGTGATCTCGATCGGGATATCGATGCCCACTTGGCACCCGGACAGCCGGATCATCCGCTCGGCCAGGTCGATGATCTTGACGGGCACGCCCATCTCCAGCATGAAGATCTCGCCCCCCTCGGAAAGGACCGATGATTGGAGCACCAGCTGCACCGCCTCTTCGACGCTCATGAAGAACCGCGTCATCCGGGGGTCGGTCACGGTGACCGGCCCACCGAGGGCGATCTGGCGGGCGAAGGTCGGGATCACACTGCCGCGGCTGCCGAGGACGTTGCCGAAGCGCACCGTACAGTAGGCACCGCCCACGGGGGCGTGGGCCAGGACGGTCTGCTCCGCGAGCCGCTTGGACGCCCCCATGACGCTAGAGGGGTGCACGGCCTTGTCGGTGGAGATCTGGACGAACCGGCGGGTTCCCACCGAGGACGCGGCATCCACCACGTTGCGCGTGCCCAGCACGTTCGTCTTGGATGCTTCGAGCGGGTGCTCCTCGAGGACCGGGACGTGCTTGTGGGCGGCGGCGTGGAACACGACTTCGGGCAGGTATCGCTCGAATGTCTCGAACACGGCTTCGCGGTCGAAGATGTCGACCAGGGCCTGCTCGGCTGGGCTGGTCAGGGTGGCGGCAGTGTCGTGCAGGTGGGTCTCGTCGTGGTCGAGGAGCACCAGCTGCGCCGGCCCCATGGTCGACACCTGGCGGCAGATCTCGGACCCGATGGAGCCGCCGGCGCCCGTGACCAGAACCCTGCGGCCCTCGATCGACCGACGCACGGCCTCGAGGTCGGTGGGCACCGGGGTGCGGCCCAGGAGGTCTTCGATCTGCGGCTCACGGGCCTGGCGCAGCGCGGCGAGGTGGTTGGGCTCGTTGAGCATGTCCTTGACGCCGGGAAGCATCTTCATCGACACTCCGGCCTCTTCGGACGCCCGCAGTGCGCGCTCGACGAGTTCGGGAGAGGGGGAGGGGATCGCCAGCAGCACCTGCTGGATCGTGAAGCGGCTCGTTGCTTTGGGGATCTCGCTGATCGACCCGACCACGGGCACGCCGAGCAGCGACAGGCCATGGGCCCGCTCGTCGTCGTCGAACACGGCCACCGGCACCAAGCCGGCCCCAGGGCTGCGCAGCATCTCGCGGATGGCGGCAGCGCCGGCATCGCGGCTGCCGATCACCGCGACGCGGAGGCCGAGGCGCTTCGACCCCCGCTGCCAGGCAAAGAGCCTGGAGTGGAAACGGATCACTCCCATTCCGGATGCGGCAAACATGCAGCCGACCACCACCACGAACGGGGGGACCAGCTCGATGTGGATGGCGTTGCCGACCGGCCAGAAGGCGATGAGCACGCACAGCGTCGTTGCCACGGACAAGAGGAGCTGACGAGCCTCGTCGGCACCGGCGTGCCGCCACATGCGGCCGTACAGTCCGAACAGCCGGTTGCAGAGGATCGTCACGATGACGGCGATGGCGAGGAATCCGATGAAGTGGAACCAATAGCCGGTGGGCGCGGTATCGCGAAAGTAGGTCACTTCGGCGAGTCCGTAGCCGATCACGACGGCGACTGCATCAAGGATGACGAAGAGGATGGCGGAGCGGATGCGGCTGGCAGCGGCCGCTACCCGGTGGATCTCCCCACGCGAATAGTCGTCGCCGTAGCGAAGGCCTGCGTTGGAACCCGTTCCGCCTTCAGACGGTGGTGAACTCGATGAACCCATCTGTTTGCCCCCCGTGTGACTGCCCCTGGGCGACTGCTGCCGGACCAACTGGCCCGGTGCCCCTCGCCTCCGAATATGACTTTGCCTCGAAGTACCCCGGCACTTCTCGGCTTCTTACCATCTTGTACCTGATTCGGTGCCCTGTCTCGTCGGTCAGAACACTACCTTGCCGGAACAGGTATGGCATCCTCAAATTTAGGGATACTCTTGACGCAGGGAGTGACGGCAACCGGACTAAAAGTGAGATTACTGGGTACTGAACCGACCCGCCGGGGACGTTGACGGTCGGCCGGAGATGACGACCGAGGCCCACCGAACCGCACGGTGCCTGGCACTGGGGGTGCGGGTGCTCCCTATCGTTCGGTTGGGACCGGGTGACTATGCCTCGGCCGAACTTTGCCCTACCCTGAACGGGCGGGCTCCGATTGCGGCGGGCTCAGCCCCCGTGTTGCACCCCGCGAGCACCCGGATACGCAGGGAAATCGTGAGATTCCCCTAGCGGAATCGCAAAGGCCGTGTAGTACCATCAGATGTCCGCAGCACGGGTCAAATCGAACCACGGATCACAGACGGGACTGGGGCATGATCGAGCCAATTAACTTCCTGGGAGCGCTCCGCCAACGTTGGCGACTCATCGTCGTCCTGGCGGTAGTCGGGGCAATCATCGCTCTCATCTTTCCCTCCTCGTCGACCAAGCACGTGAAGTCTGTGCTCAAGTACGAGACGTTCGCCACGGTCGGAGCCCCGGCGTCGAGCGGCCTCATCCAGGGGACTGTCAGCAACGCGCAGATCCTCTTCTACTCCAACACGTTCCCGGTCAAGCTGGCCGCCGTCACAGACGCCGCCCTCGCTGGCAACCCGTATGTCTATGCGGGCGGCATGTTCGGGACCTCGGTGGCCCCGAGCCTCAAGACCGGCTATCCGACCGGCCCCGTTGACGGTCCCGTCGGCAAGAAGGACACCGGCGGGTTGATCACCCTCTACGCATCCGGGCCGACTCCGACCTTGGCTGCAGCCCTGTGCAACGCCTACGCCAAGGAGCTCGGCAACACGCTCGAGCAGGTGGCGGCTGCTCATGCTGTGACCACCACGACTCCGTCGTCCAAGAACACGTCGTCGACGGCCGCGGACGGCTCGCCGTTCGCCACGACATCCACCGGGTATCAGGTGGTGTTCCCGGGCACGCCGGAGCTGGCCCGCAGGATCAACAAGCCGGTCGTGAGCACGCTCGACAGTCACAAAGCGCGGCTGGTCATCGGGCTCCTCGGTGGCGCCTTGATCGGCGTGGTGCTGATCCTGGCCCGTGAGCTGCTCAACAAGTCGATCCGACGCCCCGGCCGGGCCGAGGTCCACTTCAAGTTCCCGGTGATCTCCGATATCCCGGAGACCTACCCGCCGGACCCAGGCGTGGTCGATGTCGTCGACCGGCCCACATCGCCGGCCGCCGAGGCCTACCGGAAGCTCCGGATGTCCGTCCTGTTCGAGTCGATGGCTTCCGAGTCCGCAGCGGCCAGCGGCGGCGACGCCTTCGCCGATATGTTCGGGATGGCCAGCACCCAGGTCGAGGCCTATTCGGTGCCCGAGCCGGGTTCGCGCAGCGTGCTGCTCGTGGTGTCGACCATCGACGAGCCGTCCCGGCCGAAGGTCGTGGCCAACTTGGCCGCCACCTATGCCGAGGCATCCGAGCAGGTGATCGTGGTCAGCACCAG
>CAININ010000224.1 GCA_903849265.1 uncultured Acidimicrobiaceae bacterium | reverse complement strand
GCCTTGGACAAGAGTTCGTGGCTGCGGGTGGTGCACACGATCACCCGGGACGGTGCCTCGCTGAACAGCTCATGGTGGTCGGATACACCGGACACCTGCACGCCGACGCCGGACCGGACGGCCATCTCGGCCAGGGCCACACCGAGACCACCACCGGAGACGTCGTGGATCCCGTCGACCAGGCTTTCTCGGCCGGCAACACCCTCAGCCACCAAACCGGCCACGAAGTCGACCAGGCGGCCGTGTCCGGCCAGATCCAACGGGGGCAGCGTGCCGTTGCGGTGGTCGCGGAGCTGGACCGCCCAGCGCGATCCAGCCAGTGAAGGAGGCGTGCGCGGGTCGGACGGGGCCACACTGGCATCCAGCATGACGAGCGTTCCCCCGTCGACGAGGGTGACCCCCGGCGGACGGGCAGCGAGGTGGTCGATCAGCCCGAGGCCGCCGATGACCGGCGTGGGGTTGATGTCCTTGCCGAAGCTTTCGTTGTAGAGGCTCACGTTGCCCCCGATCACAGGCAGTCCGAGGGCCAGGCACGCTTCCGACATGCCGTCGATCGCCTCGGACAGCTGCCACATCACTTCAGGGTGCTCGGGATTGCCGAAGTTGAGGCAGTTGACTACCGCCTTGGGTGTGGCTCCCGAGCAGGCCAGGTTGAGGGCCGCTTCGGCCACCGTGGCGGCGGTGCCGGCCCGTGGATCGAGCGAACACCAGGTCGGGTTGGAGTCCGTGGTCAGGGCCAGGCCCCGCTCCGACTCGGGAAGTCCCGGTGCGGCCAGGCGCAAGACAGCGCTGTCACCGCCGGGCCCCTCCACCGTGTTGCAGAAGAGCTGATGGTCGTACTGGCGGTAGACCCAGGTCGGATCGGCCAGCAGCTCCAGAAGGTCGCTCCCGCAGTCCTTCGGTGCCGGCAGGGCGCCGGGATCGTCCGCCAGGCGCGCATCTTGGTCGACGGGACGGGCAATCGGCCGGTGATAGAGGGGGGCGTCTTCGCTGAGAGCGACCGCGGGCACGTCACCGAGGACGGGGCCGTCGAACCCGTCGAGGATCCGGAGCCTTCCAGGAGCGCCCTCCGGCGCCTCGGTGACCCGGCCCACCACTGCGGCCCGCACCTCCCACTTGGCGCAGACCTCTTGGACCCGGGCCAGATCGGCCGGGGTCACGATGGCCAGCATCCGCTCCTGGCTCTCCGACGTCATGACCTCGTAGTCGACCATTCCCGGCTCGCGGCGAGGCACGGCGGACACATCCACGTCCATCCCCACACCGCCGCGGGCGGCCGTCTCGCTGGTGGCACACACCAGCCCTGCTCCCCCGAGGTCCTGGATCCCGACCACGAGCTTGGCGTCGAGCAGTTCGAGGCAGGCCTCGATCAGGCGCTTCTCCTCATAGGGGTCGCCGACCTGCACGCTCGGGCGCTTGGCCGCTTCCTCTGCCTCGTCCCCGCCGCCGAAGCCGGCAGACGCCAAGACGCTGACCCCGCCGATGCCATCGCGTCCGGTCGCCGAGCCCAGCAGCACGGCCAGGTTGCCCGGGCCGGATGCCTGGCCGAGCACGAGGCGGTCTGTCGGGAGCACGCCCATGCACAGCACGTTGACCAACGGGTTCTGCGAGTAGCAGGGGTCAAAGGTGAGCTCGCCGCCGATGGTCGGGACGCCGACCGAATTTCCATAGCCGGAGACGCCGGCGACGACGCCTTCGATCAGCCACTGCTGACGGGCTTCGGTCGGGTCACCGAAGAACAACGGGTCCATCACGGCGATCGGTCGGGCCCCCATGGTGAAGATGTCCCGCAAGATGCCGCCCACACCGGTAGCCGCCCCTTGGTAGGGCTCTATTGCAGAAGGGTGGTTGTGCGACTCGATCCGGATGGCCACAGCGATACCGTCACCGGCGTCGATCACCCCGGCGTTCTCCCCTGGCCCGACCAGCACGTGCGGTCCTTCGGTGGGCAGCCGTTTGAGATGCACCCGTGACGACTTATAGGAGCAGTGCTCGCTCCACATGACCGCGAACAGGGCGAGTTCGAGGTGGTTGGGATGGCGTCCGAGGATGCCGACAACTTCGTCGCGCTCACCGTCTGTCAGCCCGAGGGCGCGGTGCAGCGGCTCTCCAGTCTCCGTCACCAGGTCGGCCAACTCGTCTCCGCTCGGGTCCATGCGCCGAAGCGTACCCGGCTGCCGATGGCCCTCTGATGTCCGCCACCGAGTGCGCATCGTGGGGCGACGCCAAGAGGAGCACTGCGACCGACCACTCCACCTGCAGTTTCCTGTTCTACTCACTATGGAACGAACTTCTGTTGAAACAAAGCCCCTAGCGGGCAGGGCGATTCGATCTCCTCAGGCACGCACCAAATGGCTGAATGAAATGCAATTCTATGTTGCACTCAGCCGATTACTGACAATAGGGGTTGCCGACTGTCGATTCCAACTAGGCGTTCTGACTGGGTTGACGCTCTGCAATATCTAGTTGCATGATTTCGAACGCTAACGACCGCCGGTCATTGCCAGGACCGAGACATTGCGCCACCTGTTTACAAGTTTCTATGGATGACTTTGCTTTTCATTGTGGAGACAGTACTGTTGTCATTTGTACCAAACAATCGACTCTGGAGTAGTAATCACATGGCAGCTTCCACTGCAACAAAGACCCGTAAGAAGACCCCGATGTCCGCCGAACACAAGGCGGCGTTGGCCAAGGGTCGTGAAGAGGGACGTATCGTGCGCCTCTACCTAGAAGCGCTCGAGTCGACCAAGCCCCGCCGCGGCCGCAAGCGCACCCCGGACTCGATCCGCAAGCGCTTGGCCACCATCAACACCCTGCTGCCTGATGCCGAGCCGCTGAACCGCCTGCACCTCGTCGAGGAGAAGAAGCGCCTCGAGGCCGAGCTGGCCCATACCGGCGACGTCGTGGATCTTGCCGCCTTGGAGAAGAGCTTCACCAAGGTCGCTCGCCAGTACGGCGAGCGCAAGGGCATCTCCTACTCGGCGTGGCGCACCGTCGGCGTGAGCGCCGCCGTGCTGGCACAGGCCAAGATCCCCCGAACCCGCAGCTGATCACGCGGACGGGCCTCTCCAGGTCCGTCTACGCCTCGATTCGGGGTATGACGCCCGTCGCTCAGGCGGCGGGCGTCGCCGCGCCGGCAGTGCGGAGCAGCGCCCCGAGGAGGACGTTCCCGTCCTCCGAGCCGACCAGCGCACTAGCCGCCCGTTCGGGGTGGGGCATCAGCCCGACCACGTTGCGGCCTTCGTTGCACACTCCGGCGATGTCGTCGATCGAACCGTTGGGGTTGTCGACGTAGCGGAGCACCACCCGATCTTCGTCGCGCAGCCGGGCCAAAGTCTCGGTGTCGCAGGTGTAGTTGCCCTCGAAGTGGTTGATCGGGATCGACAACGTGGTTCCCACCGCCACACCATCGGTCAGCGCCGTGTCGCCACGCTCGACCCGCACGGCAACAGTGGCGCACACGAAGCGCAGGCCCCGGTTCTTCTGCAAGGCACCGGGGAGGAGTCCTGCTTCGGTCAGCACCTGGAACCCGTTGCAGATCCCGACCACCGGACCTCCGGCAGCGGCAAAGGCGGCCACCGCCTCCATCACCGGAGAAAAGCGCGCGATGGCCCCGGGGCGCAGGTAGTCGCCGTGGGCGAACCCGCCCGGAAGCACGAGCGCGTCGTACCCTTCGAGGGAAGTCGATCCATGCCAGACCAGGTCGGCGTCGGCGCCCAGGCGGCCCAGCGCCTCGACGGCGTCGTGCTCGCAGTTGGTCCCCGGAAAGAGGACGACTCCGATATGCGGGGCCATCAGGCGGGGGAGCCCGCCGGACGGACCGTCACCACCGACTCCTCGATCACCGGGTTGGCCAGGAGGCGGTCGGCAACCACCGTGGCCTGAGCCAGTGCATCAGCGTCGTCAGAGGCAGCAATGTCGAAACGGAAGGACTTGCCGGCTCGCACCGCAGTGACTCCGTCGAGTCCGAGCGCAGGCAGCGCACGCTCGATTGTGGCACCCTGCGGGTCGGCGATGCCGTCGCGCAGGAGTACCTCGACCTGCACCGAGAACTGTTGCGAAGGGGCCATGGTCAGGCACCGTACCAGTCTGCCAGCGACCGTCCGCAGACCCGCTCGTACGCGGCCACGTAGCGGGTCGACGTGGCCTCGACGATCTCGGCCGGAAGCGGCGGGGGCGGCGGGGTCTTGCTCCACGGCTGGGCCTCCAGCCAGTCGCGCAGGGGCTGCTTGTCGAACGACGGCGGATTGGTGCCCGGGGCGCAGTCGTCGGCCGGCCAGAACCGGGACGAATCGGGGGTCAGCACCTCGTCGCACAGCGAGAGTCGTCCGTCGATGTAGCCGAGCTCGAACTTCGTGTCGCAGATGACGATGCCCTGCTCCTCGGCTCGCGTTGCGGCCCGCGAGTATGCGGCCAGGCACAGCTCGGCGGCAGCCTCGGCGGCCTCCTTGCCCACGATGTCGATGGCCTCGGCCATCCCGATGTTGAGGTCGTGTCCCTCGGTGGCCTTAGTGGACGGGGTGAAGATCGGCTCGGGCAGGGCCTGCGCGTGCAGCAAGCCGGCCGGCATGGCCATGCCGTGGACCGTGCCTTGGCGCTCGTACTCCTTGTAGGCCGAGCCAGCCAGGTAGCCGCGCACGATGCACTCGATGTCGAGCATCTCGGCTCGGTGGACCAGCATCGTCCTGCCGGCCAGATACTCCAGACCTCCATCGAGGGCAGCCGCCCCTTCCGGGAAGTCGGCGGTATCGGCACTGATCAGATGGTTCGGCGCCAGGTCGGACAGCTCTTCGAGCCACGCCGCGGTCATGGCGGTGAGCACCCGGCCCTTGTCGGGGATGGGCTCCTCCATGATGACGTCGAAGGCCGAGATCCGGTCGGACGCGACCATCAGCAGGCGACCGTCGCCGGCGTCGTAGAGGTCGCGCACCTTGCCGGACGAGAGCAGGGGCAGGGGGGTCGGGGTCATGGGGTGAGCTCCTCCAGGGCATCGGTGAACCGATGGACGTGACGCAGGGTACGGGACAGATCGAAGGCAGCATCGAGGTCAGCTGGGGCCAGCGTGACTTCGGGGTCGGCGTCGAGCACGGCCCGGAAGCTCTGGCCTTCCTCCCACGCTGCCCGGGCGTCGCGCTGCACGATGCGATACGCAGCATCGCGGGACAGCCCCCCGCTGACCAGAGCGAGGAGCACCGACTGGCTGAAGACCAGTCCGTGGCTGCCCTCGGTCAGAGTGGCGAGCGCCCGTTCGGGGTGCAGGACCAGGCCGTCCACCAGACCGGTCGTCTTCTGCAGCATGTAGAGGGTGAGCATGCTGGCATCAGGCAGGACCACCCGCTCGACCGAGCTGTGGGAGATGTCTCGTTCGTGCCACAGAGCCACGTCCTCCAGCCCGGCCGACAGATAGCCGCGCAGCACACGCGCCAGGCCGCACAGGCGCTCGGACAGAATCGGATTGCGCTTGTGGGGCATGGCCGAGCTGCCTTTCTGTCCTGGCTTGAACGGCTCCTCGACCTCGCCGAGCTCGCTGCGAGCCATGTGGCGGATCTCCGTGGCGATCTGCTCGATGGTCGCCCCGACCGAGGCACAGGCCCAGAGGAACTCGGCATGGCGGTCGCGGGCCACGACCTGGGTGGCTGGAACCGGCACCAGGCCAAGTGCAGCGCACACATGCGCCTCGACCGAAGGGTCGATGTTGGAGAACGTGCCGACAGCACCGGACAGCTTGCCGACCGCCACCCGCTCTCGGGCCGCACGCAGGCGCTGGACATCGCGGTCGGCCTGCAGCGCCCACAGGGCGAACTTGGCCCCGAAGGTCGTGGGTTCGGCGTGCATCCCGTGAGTGCGGCCAGTGACCGGCACGTCGATCGACTCGAGCGCTCTGGCCTTGCAGGCACGCACCAGCCCGTTGGCTGCCTCGATCAAGAGGTCGGCGGCACGGGTGAGCGTGGCGCACAAGGCGGTGTCCACCACGTCGGAGGAGGTCAGCCCGTAGTGGATCCACGATCCCTGGGGCTGGCCGATCGACTCCTGGACTACGTCGACGAAGGCGGCCACGTCGTGGTCCGTCACACGTTCCCGCTCGGCCACTGCTTCGACGAACGCGGCATCGACGACCGGGGCATGAGCCCGGCAGAACTCGGCGGCATCAGCTGGCACATCTCCGACGGCTACCCACCCGTCGGTGGCCAACAGCTCCACTCGGAGCCACATGGCGAACCGGGCCTCGTCGGAAAAGAGCGCGGCCATCTCCTTGGGGGCGTAGCGGGGGATCATGGTGCTGCCTCGGCTTTCACGTGGAGAAGGGGTGTCGACGGCTCTGCCGCCGCGTCGCGGGCGATGTCGGTGCGGTGCTGCATGCCTGGCCAGTCGATGGCGGCCACGCCGGCATAGGCGCGTGTTCGAGCCTCGGCCAGGGTGCCGCCCAGTGCGGTCACGCCCAGCACCCGGCCGCCCGAGGTGATGATGCCGTCGTCGTCCTCGTCGCCACGAGCGGTCCCGGCGTGCAGGACGGTGACGCCGGGAAGGGCCCCGGCCTCGTCGAGGCCTCGGATCGGATCGCCAGTGCGGGGCGCCTCGGGATAGCCCTCGGAGGCCAGCACCACGCAGACCGCAGGATCGGGGATGAACCGCGGCGTCGTGACCAGGGCCCCGGCTGCCACTTCGGCCAACAGGGCGCACAGGTCGCCGTCGTAACGAGGGAGGACCACCTGGGTCTCGGGATCACCGAAGCGCACGTTGAACTCGAGGACCTTGGGTCCGGACGGAGTCAGCATCAGCCCGGCGTAGAGCACGCCTCTGTAATCGATGCCCCGCGCTCGCAGCGCGACGACCAGCGGTGCGACCGCTTCGGCTACCAACGACTCCACCAGGGCGTCGTCTACGGACGGGACCGGCGAGAAGGCCCCCATACCGCCGGTGTTCGGCCCGAGATCGTCGTCGTCTCGGCGCTTGAAGTCCTGCGCCGGCGCCAGGGCCGCCAGGCGCTGGCCGTCGCACAAGACCAGCAGCGAGCACTCGGGGCCCGTCAACCCCTCTTCGATGACCACCCGCCGACCTGCGCTCCCGAAGGCATCACCGGACAGCTTGGCCATCACGTCGGCCTCAGCTTCGGCCAGCGAGTCGGTGACCAGCACGCCTTTGCCTGCGGCCAGTCCGTCGGTCTTGACGACCCACGGCGCCTCGAGCGACCGCAGGAACTCGAGGGCAGGGCCGACCTCTTCGAACGCGCCGAACTGGGCGGTCGGGATCCCGGCCTCGGCCAACATCTCCTTCATGAACGCTTTGGACCCCTCGAGCTGTGCGCCGTCAGCACCCGGACCGAAGACGAGCCGTCCGTCAGCCCGCAACCGGTCGGCCAGTCCATCCACCAGTGGCACCTCGGGGCCGATCACGTACAGATCGGCCTCGATCTGCTCGACCGGTGTGGCAACACTGGTGATGGTGTGACCTTCCACCGAGCGGCCAGTGATCCCGGGGTTCCCCGGGGTGACGACGACATCGGCGGTGCGCGCCAGCACCACAGCCAGTGCATGCTCACGACCGCCGGAGCCCACCACGCACACGGTGCGGATGAGTCGGGCCGCAGAGGTCGGAACCGAGGGAGCCCCCCCGGTCATGCGGCGAAGCGGACGAACTGCTCACGACCCGGGCCGACACCGACGAGCCGGACCGGCACGCCGATCTGCTCGGCCAGGAAGTGCACGTAGTCACGGGCGGCCTGAGGAAGGTCGGCGATCTCGGTGGCCGACGTGATGTCGGTCTTCCACCCGGGAAGCTCTTCGTAGATCGGGGTGACCTGGTGGAACACCGACTGGTGGTACGGAGGGTGGGTGAACCGCTCGCCGTTGGCCTCGTAGGCCACGCACACCTTGACCGTATCGAACGTGTCGAGCACATCGAGCTTGGTGAGGGCCACCTCGGAGAGCGAGTTCAGGCGCACGGCCTGACGCATCATGACGGCGTCGAACCAGCCCGGCCGGCGGCGACGGCCGGTGTTGACCCCGTACTCGTGGCCCCTGTCGACCAGCGTGTCACCGATGTCGTTGACCAGCTCGGTGGGGAACGGACCGCTGCCCACCCGGGTGACGTACGCCTTGGCGATGCCGATGACTTCGTCGATGTACCGGGGGCCGATGCCGGCACCAGTACAGGCGCCACCAGCGACCGGATTGGACGAGGTCACGAACGGATAGGTGCCGTGGTCGAGGTCGAGGAAGGTCGCCTGGGCGCCTTCGAGCAGGACGTTGGCTCCGCGCTCGAGGGCAAGATGCACCAGGTCCACTGTGTCGGCCACCATCGGGGCGATCCGGGGGGCGAGCTGGTCGAGGTAGAGCTCGCAGATCTCGTCGGCCGACAAGGGCAGGCGGTTGTACACCTTGGCCAGGATCTGGTTCTTCTCCTTCAGCACCACGTCGAGCTTCTGGCGGAAGATCTTGGGGTCGAGCAGGTCCTGCACTCGCAGTCCTACACGCGACGACTTGTCGGCGTAGGTGGGCCCGATGCCCCGCTTGGTCGTGCCGAGCTTGTTCTTGCCCAGGTAGCGCTCGGCCAGCTGATCGAGCTCGTGGTGATACGGCATGATCAGGTGCGCATTACCGCTGACCAGGAGCTTCGACGTGTCGATGGACTTGGATTCGAGGACGTCGACCTCGGCGAGGAGCACGGTCGGGTCCACGACCACACCGTTTCCGATGACCGGGGTGATGTGGGGATAGAGGATGCCGCTCGGCACGAGCTGCAGGGCGAAGGTCTCGCCGTCCACCACGATGGTGTGGCCTGCGTTGTGGCCGCCCTGATAGCGGACCACCATTTCCATGTCCTTGGCCAGGAGGTCCGTGAGCTTGCCTTTGCCCTCGTCACCCCACTGGGTCCCGACCACGACTGTTGCCGGCACGCGTCACTCCTCCGTTGAGAATGCGGATTACGCACCAGTGTACCTCGCACGACCGGGTCGGTCCGGGGGTGCGAGCGAGCGGGTTGTCCGGTGGTCGTAGCAGTGGCCTCGTCTGCTGGCCGGGAGCATGGCGTGCAGGCATGGCGTGCAGGCAGGCCGCGCTCTGGACCTCCTCCGCCTACCGGGTGAAGTCAGCCGCCGCCAGCCCCCGACGCCCAGCGGCATCGGCGAGGAGTCGATCCCCTGTCACCAGCACGACGTCCTCTATATCGAGGAGTTCTGCCGACGCCAGGTGGACAGCGTCATAGGCCCGGAGCCCCTCCTGGTCCGCCACCCCGGCCGCATGGTCGATGAGCCCGGGTGTGACGTCCATCAAGAACAACTCCTCGGCGAGGCGCTCGAAAGCGTCTAGTGCTCTGGCCAGATCGTCGACTTCGAGGCGGCCGGTGCGGACCGCCCGAGCCAGAGCCGCCCGCGCCTCTACTCGGACGAGCAGGGACGAAACGCTCCGTTCGGCTTCATCCCACAGCTGCCACGCAGCGCTGGTGAGCGGCTCGTCGAGGAAGAGCGGAACGAGGGCCGATGTATCGAAATAGGCGATCACCAGGACTCTTCTACGAGCAACTCGACAACTGATCCGTTCGTCTTGATCGGGGGAGCGAGCGAGCGGCGCTTCGGCGACAGGGGAGCTCGGACGAGGCCCCGCGCCACCAGCTGGTCGAGGGTGTTCCCGGCCTGCACTGGAACGATCCGGGCGACGGGACGCCCCCGCTCCGTGATCACCACCTCGTGCCCGGACTTCACCTCATCGAGGTAGTCGCTCAGGTGGCTGCGGAGCTCGCGGATGCCGACGTCCATGTTTGAAGTGTACATAGGTCTATCTCAACTGTGTGCACCTTGCCCAGGACCTTGCCGACAGGGGAACTTCTCCGTCGACCTGACTCCGGTCAACAATTGGGAGTTCCTCGGCCTACAGGAACGGGTGCCGGGTGCCGATTCTCTTTGGTACACGGATAGACGAACGCACGAACTGACCCGCGCCCGCCGGAATCCCGCCGGAATCCCGCCGACGAGCGGCGCCACGCCACCAGACCGACCAGAAGGACGCCATGCGCACGACCAACAGCGGACAGAGACGACAGATGGGACGCTCGGCCCGCGCCGCCGCGGTCGCGGTCTCGGCCCTCCTCGCGCTCGGCCTGGCCGCCTGCTCCAGCCCCGCCACATCGAGCGCGCAGACCGGCACCTGGTCGGCCGCCGTCCACCCCGAGCCGACGGGCCAGCCGTCGGGGTACTCGAGCATCTACGGCGTGTCGTGCCCGACTGCTTCGTTCTGCGCGGCAGTCGACGAAGCCGGGGCCGCCATCGCCTGGAACGGTTCGACTTGGTCGACACCGGTCGCCGCATCTCCCAACGGCACCCTCAACTCGGTGTCGTGCACCTCGCCCACGTTCTGCGTGGCGCTGAGCAGCCAGGAGGCGGTCACCTTTGACGGTCACTCCTGGTCCGCCCCGGTCGCCGTCGGCCCCGCCCCCACCAACCCGACCGGTGGACAGTACGAGGTCTCCTGCGTCTCCCCGACCTTCTGCGCGTCGGTCAACACGGCCGGCGTGGCCAGCCTTTTCAACGGCACGTCTTGGGGTCACGATGCCGTGGTCGACACGGGCACGGCCACCAAGCCGGTACAGAACATCTCTTGCGCCTCACCCACCTTCTGCGTCGTGGTGTCGGCCACCGGCAACATCGCCACATTCAACGGGACGTCGTGGTCGACGCATTCCTCGCCCGGCCAATCGCTGCTCCACTCGGTGTCGTGCCCGACGACCACGTTCTGCATGGCGGTCGACCTGACCGGTCATGCCCTGGTGTTCGACGGGTCGTCGTGGTCTGCCGCACGGCCCATGTCCGGAGCCGGCGCCCTCACCTATTCCGTGTCGTGCCCGACTGCCTCCAACTGCAAGGTGGCGCGGTCGGACGGCTCCGTCGCCACGTGGCAGTCGGGCACCTGGGCGCAGAGTGTGCCCGTGCTGCACGACGGCACGTTGGCCACCACGGCCATCAGCTGCGCGTCGACCACCTTCTGCGCCCTGGTCGACTCGGCCGGTTCGGTCGCCACGTTCCGCTCCTGATCGACACCACGTACCAGCCGGACGCCACCTGTCGGACGTCACCGGTCACACCAGGACGACGGCCCCGTCCTGGTCGTCCACGGTGACCGTCGACCCCTCGGGGTAGCGCCCTTCGAGCAAGGCGAGCGCCAACGGGTCCTCGACCTGGCGCTGGATGACCCGGCGCAGCGGACGGGCCCCGAAGTCGGGGTCGAACCCGTTGTGCGCCAGCAGTACCTCGGCTGAGGGGGTGACCACGAGGGTCAGGCGGCGGTCGGCCAGCCGGCGACGCAGGCCCTGCAGCTGAATGGAAACGATCCGGTTGAGGTCGGATTCGGACAGCGCGTGGAACCGGACGATTTCGTCGATCCGGTTCACGAACTCCGGCTTGAAGTGCTCGATCGGCTCGCCCGGGATGTTCGACGTCATGATCAGCACCGTGTTGGTGAAGTCGACCGTGCGACCCTGGCCGTCGGTAAGGCGTCCGTCTTCGAGGACCTGGAGCAGCGTGTTGAACACGTCCGGGTGGGCCTTCTCGAGTTCGTCGAGGAGCACCACCGCATAGGGGCGGCGGCGGATCGCCTCGGTGAGCTGTCCGCCCTCCTCGTAGCCGACGTATCCGGGAGGAGCTCCGACGAGGCGAGCCACCGAGTGGCGCTCCATGTACTCGCTCATGTCGATCCGGATCATCGCCTTGGAGTCGTCGAACAGGAACTCGGCCAGGGCTCGTGCCAGTTCGGTCTTGCCCACGCCGGTCGGTCCCATGAAGAGGAACGACCCGATGGGGCGGTCCGGGTCGGACAGCCCGGCGCGGCTGCGACGGATGGCGTTCGAGACGGCGGAGACGGCTTCGTCCTGGCCAACGACCCGGGCGTGGAGGGCGTCCTCCATGCGGACCAGCTTCTCCACCTCGCCCTCGAGCAGGCGGCTGACGGGGACCCCGGTCGCACGGCTCACCACCTCGGCCACGTCCTCGGCATCGACCTCCTCCTTCAGGAACCGCTGAGTCTGCTGAAGGGCGTCGAGTGAGGCGGTCGCCGCTTCGATCTGGCGCTCGAGGTCGGGGACGACCCCGTAGGTGATCTCCGAGGCCTCGGCCAGGCTCCCTTCGCGGCCCAGCCGCTCGGCGTCACTGCGCTTCTGCTCGAGCTGCCCTTTCAACGACTGGATGGTGGAGATGGCCTCTTTTTCCGACTGCCAGTGGGCGGTCATGGCCGTTGACTCTTCTGACAGGTTGGCCATCTCCTCGTCCAACCGGGCCAGCCGGTCGGCCGAGGCCGGGTCGGTCTCCTTGGCCAGAGCCATGCGCTCGATCTCGAGCTGGCGGAGCCGGCGGGTGACGACGTCGAGCTCGGTGGGCATCGAGTCGATTTCGATGCGGAGCCGGCTGGCCGCCTCGTCCATGAGGTCGATGGCCTTGTCGGGCAGGAACCGCCCCGTCACGTAGCGATCCGAGAGCACAGCGGCAGCCACCAGCGCGGCATCTTGGATGCGCACCCCATGGTGGACCTCGTAGCGCTCTTTGAGCCCACGGAGGATTGCGATGGTGTCCTGGACCGAGGGCGGCGGCACGAAGACCTGCTGAAAGCGGCGCTCGAGGGCGGCGTCCTTTTCGATGTACTTGCGATATTCGTCGAGGGTGGTCGCACCGATCATCCGGAGCTCGCCTCGGGCCAGCATCGGCTTGATCATGTTGCCGGCGTCCATGGCCCCTTCGGCCGCGCCGGCCCCCACGATGGTGTGGAGCTCGTCGATGAAGGTGATGACCTCGCCTTCGGCATCGGCGATCTCTTTCAGGATCGCCTTCAGGCGTTCCTCGAACTCGCCGCGATACTTGGCCCCGGCGATCATCGAGCCCATGTCGAGGCTGATGACCCGCTTGCCCTTGAGGCCTTCAGGCACGTCGCCCTCGACGATCCGTTGAGCCAGGCCCTCGACGATGGCGGTCTTGCCCACTCCAGGCTCGCCGATCAGGACCGGGTTGTTCTTGGTGCGGCGTGACAGGACCTGGATCACCCGACGGACCTCCTCGTCACGCCCGATGACGGGGTCCATCTTCCCTTGTCGGGCCAGCGTGGTCAGGTCGCGTCCGTACTTTTCGAGCGCCTGGAAGGTCTCCTCGGGGTTCTGCGAGGTCACCCGGTGGCTGCCGCGGACGTCGCGAAGTGCGGTCAGCAGCGAGTCACGCTGGACGCCCAGCCGATCGGCCAGGGCCAGCAGCAGATGCTCGACCGACAGGTACTCGTCGCCCATGTCGACCCGCTGGCGGTCGGCTGCCTCGATGGCCTCGCGCAGTGCGCGGTCGATGGTCGGCTCGGCTCCCCCGAAGGCCTGTGGCAGGCGACTCAGCTCATCAGCGATACGGGCGCGCACGACGGCCGGCTCCACCCCCACCCGAGTGAGGATCGGGCCGGCGATCCCGTCCGTCTGATCCAGCACGGCGGCCAGCAGATGGGCCGGACTGACTTCAGCGTTGGACGAGTCGCGGGCACGCTCGACGGCGGCGGCCAGCGCCTCCTGGGTCTTCAGGGTCCACCGTTCGGGGTTCAGGGTCATCGGGTTCCTCCATTGCCGTGCGGGGGTCGACGTGTCGTGCGGGTCGGGACGGGCAGCTGCGACAGGGGCACCAGGTCCCTGCGGTACTGGCGGTGGGTGACCGCTACCGCCTCACGGGCGGCAGTCCTGGTCGCCTCGAGCTCGCGCTGCAGCCGAGTCACCTCGGCTTGGAGCTCCAAGACCCGTCGGACGCCCTCGAGGTTGAGCCCCTCGTTGGTGAGGTCCTGGATCTGCCGCAGGCGCTCGAGGTCGCGTTCGGAGAAGCGTCGGCTGCCGCCCTGGGTCCGGGTCGGGTCGAGGAGTCCCTTGCGCTCGTAGACACGCAGTGTCTGGGGATGGACCCCGGCGAGCTCGGCGGCCACCGAGATCACATAGACGGCACGCGACCGGTGCTCCTCGCTCATGTCACACCCCCAATGCCGAACGTGACGGCGGATCCATGACCCGGGCGAGCGCCTCCACTGCCTCGCGCTGCTCCTCGGTCAGCTCCTCGGGCACTGCAACTTCGACCGTGACCAACAGGTCGCCGGCAGCGGTCTTCTTGCCGCCTGGAATTCCTCGTCCCTTGACCCGGAAGGTCCGCCCGGACGGGGTCCCAGGAGCCACCCGCAGGGTCACCGGATCGTCGAGTGTGGGAACGGTGAGCGTGGTACCCAGAGCCGCCTCGGCGAAGCCCACCGGGACGACCAAGGTCAGGTTCCGCCCCTTGCGCCCGAAGACGCTGTGCCGGCCGACCCGGGCGATCACGTAGAGGTCGCCCGCCGGGCCGCCGCCCTTGCCCGCGGCACCTCGGCCCTTGACCCGGATCCTCTGTCCGTCCTCCACGCCCGGGGGGAGTCGGACCTTGACCGACCGGTTGCGGTGCTCGATCCCCGAGCCCGAGCAGGTCGGACAGGGATGGGTGACGACCGTTCCTCTCCCGCTGCACTGCGGGCAGATCTGGCTGAGAGAGAAGAGTCCTTGGTTGTCCTGGAGCGACCCGGTCCCACCGCACCGCGGGCAGCTGTCGGGGCGGGTGCCCGGGGCAGAGCCCGATCCGGTGCAGGTGTGACACCGGGCATCGGTGGTCACGTTGACCGACGTGGTCACTCCCGTGACGGCATCCTCGAACGTGAGATGCAGTTCGGTCTCTACATCGCCGCCCCGTTGCGGTCCCGCCTGCTGGCCGCCTCGCCTGCCGCGTCCGAACAACCCGCCGAACAGGTCTCCGAAGTCGCCCACGTCCTCGGTCCGGTAGCCGCCTCCACCACCAGGGAACCCACCGCCACCGAACCCACCGCCACCGAACCCGCCAGATGCGGGGCCCATGGTGCGGACCTCGTCGTACTCCTTGCGCTTGTCCGCATCACCGAGCACGTCATAGGCGGCCGAGATCTCCTTGAAGGTCTCGTCGCTCCCCGGGTTGGTATCCGGATGGTGCTTCTTGGCCAGCTTCCGGTATGCGCTGGTGATCTCCTTGGCCGTGGCGCTGCTCGCCACTCCAAGGGTCTTGTAGTAGTCCTTTTCGAACCATTCGCGCTGCGGCGCCACCGTGTCTCTTCTCTGTGCTCTGCGTCGTGGCTGTTCTGTATGCGTCCTCGGTGGGCTCAGCCCTGGACCATGACCATGGCCGGTCGGACGATCGTGCCGTGCCACCTGTAGCCAGCCCGCATGACCTGGGCCACCACCGGCTCTCCTGACGCGGACGGCTCCGCGTCATCTGGGGCGGGGATCTGACCCACGGCCTCGTGGGCGGTGGGGTCGAACTCCTGACCGACCGGGTCGATCCGCTCCAGACCTTCCTTGGCGAGTACCCCCTGCAGGAGTCCGGACGCGGCGACCAGCGCCTTCGCCTCGTCGGAGTCGACATCGCCGACATGGTCGGTGGCCAGGTCGAGCGCGTCCAGCACCGGCAGCAGCTTGTCCACCAATGCCGCGGCGGCCCGGGATCCCTGATCCGCTTGCTGCTTCACGACCCGCTTCTTGTAGTTCTCGAACTCGGCCTGCAGCCGGCGGAGCGAATCGAGATACTCGTCCCGCTGGGCCTCTGCTGCCGCAAGCGGATCGAGTTCGACTGCGTCGGCCTCCACCACGTCCGCATCCGGCTCGAGGCCGTCTTCGACTACTTCGGCGTCCAGGATCTCGTCGGTTGCACCGGCGGAACCCTCATCAATCCCGGAGTCGTGGACGGAGGCCTCGTCGGCCTCCGTCCCCGCTCCGTCACCGCCGTCGAGCGGTCCGTCTGCCTGCGTCATCGACGATCAGCCCTTCTCGTCGACGATCTCTGCGTCGACGACCTCGTCGTCGTTGACCTCTTCG
>CAININ010000223.1 GCA_903849265.1 uncultured Acidimicrobiaceae bacterium | reverse complement strand
TGCTCGGACACGAACTATCCAGGGTTCTGCGCCTACCACAGCGCATTCGTGGCGGGCCCGAACATGGCGCTCTATGCCAACATCCCCTTCCCCACCGCCTACTACTACGGCTGCCTCGATGCGCAGTCTCCCAGCGGGTCCCAGGTGCTTGACTCGGCGGTCAGCATGATCAGCCACGAGCACAGCGAAACCATCACCGACCCGTTCGGCAACGCCTGGATCGACAGTGTGAACAACGAAAACGGTGACGAGTGCGCGTGGAGTTTCGGCACCTCGCTCGGCGGCTCCGGCACCGCTCAGTGGAACCAGCTGATCAACGGGGACAAGTACTACCTGCAAGAGGAGTTCTCCAACGAGGACTACGCCCTGAACGTGGCCAACGGTTGCGCACTGACCCAGGCCGTCCCCACGGCCTCCATCGCAGTGACGACGGCGTCTCCTCTGGTGGCCAGCCCGGTGGGAGTCGACGGCTCCGCTTCCGCGGTGTCCAACGTCCCCAACGGCATCGTGGCGTGGTCGTGGGACTTCGGGGATTCGAGCAGCCCCGTCACCGGGGTCTCTCCCACCCACTCGTACGCTTCGGTCGGGACCTACACGGTGACGCTGACCGTCACGGACACCGACGGATTCACCGGGTCCGCCACCCATGCCGTGGTGGTCGCACCGCTGCCGGTGCGGACTGCCCCGTTGTTCATCTCGGCATCGCCGCCGACGACCGTGGCGGCGGGCTCCGGCTACCACGCCACCTTTGCCGCTTCGGGCAGCCCGGCACCGTCGTATGCGTTGTCCGGTGCACCGTGGTGGCTGTCGATCTCTCCCTCGACCGGTGCAGTGTCTGGTACTCCCCCGAACGGTACGACCGCCTTCTCCTACTCGGTGACGGCCGCCAACGGCATCTCGGCGGCAGCTGCGGCCGGGCCATTCTCGGTCTCGGTGACCCCAGCCCCTCCCGTGCAGCAGGCGCCCCTCCACGGCTACTGGCTGGTCGGTGCTGACGGAGGGATCTTCTCCTTCGGCTCAGCAGGCTTCCACGGTTCGACAGGCGATCTCACCTTGCAACGGCCGGTGGTCGGGATCACCCCGACTGCCGACCGCAACGGGTATTGGCTGGTGGCCTCTGATGGCGGCATCTTCGCCTTTGGTGACTCCGGCTTCTACGGCTCCCTGCCCGGCCTCGGCTTCGCCCCCGCAGGCGACCGGAGCGGCCGGCCGGCATTAGCCGCACCGATCGTCGGAATGGTTCCTTCGTCCGACGACGGCGGCTACTTCATGGTGGCGGCCGACGGGGGCGTGTTCGCCTTCGGGGACGCCCGGTTCGCCGGCTCGTGTCCGAGCATCGGGGGATGCAGCGGTGCAGGAGTAGCCGTCATGCCTGATGCCACCGGAAACGGCTACTGGTTGGTGACAGCATCCGGCAACGTCTATGCGTTCGGGGACGCCCCCAACTTCGGGGCACCCGCACACCGGGCCGCTCCGGTGACGTCGGCCGTGCGCACCCCGGACGGTAATGGCTACTGGATTCTCTTCGCTGACGGCCTGGTCTCCGCATTCGGTGACGCCGCCAGCCTCGGCAATCCGAACGGAGGCCTCGGCAGCGATACAGCTACGGCAGTGATCTCCACTGCCGACGGGGGTGGCTATTGGGTGGTGACGGCGTCGGGTGCGGCCTACAACTACGGGGATGCGCCTGCGGACGGAAGCATGGCAGGTGCCCATCTGAACGCTCCGGTCATCGCGGCTTCGGGCTGGTAGCACCGACAGTCAGGACCGAAGGGCAGGACCGGCGGCCTTCGTTCGGTCAGGCGCGCCGGCGCGGCTCCGAATGGTCCCAGTCGGCTAGCAGGGTGCGCAGCGCGGTGAGCAGGATCAGCGGCTGGTCGAGCATGGCGTGATGTCCGGCCTCGGGGATTTCGATCACTGGGGTCACCCGGCCCAGTTCCTCGTACATGAAGTGTCCGATGTCGCGGGTCACGAGACCGTGCTCAGATCGAAGCAGGGCGAACCGGCAGCGCACTCCTGAAAGATAGGGAAGGGCCACACTGCGCATACCTCCGCCGAACTGTGCGAAGACGTCCCGGTCGAACTTCCACTGGAACCCGCCGCCAGTGGGCCGGATCGAGTGATGAGCGACATGGTCCATCACGTAGTCGAGGTAGTGATCCTGGGCCGGTACGGTCCGAAAGTGGGCGAAGGCATCGGCTGTGGTCGGGTAGACGCGAGGGCGTCCGAACGCTTCCTTCAGCCGATACGAGGCGATCTCGGGGTCGGGCTCTGTCACCGGCGAGTCGCACACGATGGCCCCGCTCACACGGTCTGCGTGCCGGGCGGCGGTGCCGATGGTCACGAAGCCGCCCATCGAGTGGCCCACCACGACGGGCGGCCCGGCGATACCACCAGCCTCGGCCGCAGCCATCACTTCGTCGGTCCACTGCTCCAAGGAGTACGACGACCGATGACCGCTGTCCCCATGCCCGGACAGATCGACGCACACCACCCGGTACTCGTCGCTGAATGTCGCCGCCACATGTGTCCACCAGTGGGCGTGGGCGCCACCGCCGTGCACGAAGACCAGGCCCCGTGTGTCGGGCTCCCCGAAGGTCACGGCATGGATCGAGCACCCGTCGACGTCCACCTCGAGGTCGCCGTGCGGGACGGCCAGGGCTCGGACGAACCAGGCAGGGGCGTCGGACAGCGGGGTGTAGGTCATCTCCCGACCATCTTGCCAGGGGCCGTCGGGATCCGGATGCACGGCGCGCATCGGTGCCGGTGGTGGTAAAGAGGGAGACGTGATCACCACCGAACGGCACGGGCCCGTCGCCCTCGTCATCCTCGACCGGCCCGAGGCCCGCAATGCGCTGACCGCAGCCATGATCTCGTCGCTCGGCACCGCACTGCTCGACGCTGACGCCAACCCCGATATTGCGGCCGTCGTGCTGACCGGACGGGACCCTGCGTTCTGTGCCGGGCTCGACCTCAAGGACCTGGCCCGGACCTACGAAGACGTGGCCGAAGGCAGGGGCACGTCCGCCGACGCCCGCCCGGCAGTCCGGCGCGGCCTGATGCCCGCGACTACCAAACCGCGTATCGGTGCGGTCAACGGTCCAGCGGTCACGGGCGGGCTCGAGCTCGCGCTGGGGTGCGACTTCTTGATCGCCTCGGAACGTGCGACCTTCGCCGACACCCATGCCCGGGTTGGTGTCATGCCTGCGGGGGGGATGACCATCCGGCTGCCCGAGCTCGTGGGGATCAACCGGGCACGCCAGATGTCCCTCACCGGCAACTTCGTCGATGCCGCCACCGCCTGTGCGTGGGGACTGGTCAACGAGGTCGTGCCTCACGCCGAACTGATTCCCAGGACGCTCGCGCTGGCCGGTTCCATCGCCGAGTCAGACCCTGCGGCCGTCGCCGAGCTGCGGTCGATGTATGCGGCCCTCGCCCACCGGGGGGACGAAGAGTCCTACCGGGACGAGGCCCGCTGGTCTCGCACGTGGATGACGGAGCGGTTCGACGCAGAGGCGTTCGGTGCCAAGCGCGACAGCATCATCGAGCGGGGCTCGTCCCAGCAGTAGCGGAGCTGCGGCGGGCGGTTAGGAGGGCTCGATGCCGGCGCCCTTGAGCATCCGGCGCAGGTCGACCACCATCTGCACGTCGATATCTGGTCCCCGGGGGGTCGTGAACATCTCGGTTTCGGGGCCGAGGGTCACCTTGTAGCGGCCTTCGTGAGCTTCGTCGACTTCGGCCACCGCCTCGAGCAGCGACAGCACATCGTGCCACTGGATGTTGTGGCTGGTCGGGTGGGTGAAGAGCTTCTCCACCGTCTTGCGGTGGTGCGCATCCAGCTTGATGTCGTCGGTCATCCGTTGCCTCCATCGATTCGGCACCGTGCCGTAGGCCCATGGTAGGGGAACGGGGCAGGTGGCCTCGGAAGCAGGTGGCGGAGTCCGTGCTGTACGCGCTGCACCCGTGCGAACATGTTGACCATGACCGACACCGCAGCCAAGAGTTCTGCCGCCACCAACAAGGAGCGGGTCCAGCAGTTCTGGGCCACCTTGTACGCCCGCGACTGGGACGGGATCGCCTCGTTCTTCACCGAAGTGAGCGAGTACACCGACGTCCCGTCACCCGCCGACGACATCGCCCGAGGACCCGAGCAGGTCGTGGCCCGGTTGCGCCTCGGGTTGGAGAAGATCTCCGGGTACGAGCACGAACTGCGCCTGATGGTGGCCGAAGGCGACACGGTCGTCACCGAGCATGCCGAAACCTGGCACTGGCACACGGGCGAGCAGGTGACCCTGCCGTTCGTGTCCGTCCAGCAGCTGTCGGGCGGATCGATCGTCCGGTGGTGGGACTACTGGGACCTGTCGACGCTGATGAACTCCGCACCGGGGTGGTGGATCGAAGACATCGCCAAGGGCTACGTCTGAGCGGCAGCTCCGGCTCGGGCGTCGGCTGTGGTCACAGCACGACGACGGAGCGCAGCACCTCGCCCCGCTCCATCCGGTGGAAGGCCTCCTCGACGTCGTCGAGGGTGATGGTCTCACTGACGAAGCGGTCGAGGTCGAGGCGCCCCTGCAGATAGAGGTCGACCAGCATCGGGAAGTCCCGGCTCGGCAGGCAGTCCCCGTACCAGGACGGCAGGAGGCGCCCTCCCCGGCCGAAGAAGTCGATCATGGGGAGGTCGATCCGCATGTCAGGTGTAGGGACGCCCACCTGGACCAGGGTGCCGGCCAAGTCCCGCGAATAGAACGCCTGCTCCAGCACCAACGGATTTCCGACTGCTTCGATGCAGACATCGGCACCGTTGCCCCCGGTGAGGGCCTGGACGGCCGCCACCACGTCCTCGCTCGACGCATCTACCCGGGCAGTGGCGCCGAACTGCTCGGCCAGGTCGAGCTTGCGGGGATCGAGGTCGACGGCGATGATCGTCGACGCGCCAGCCAGGGCCGCCCCGGCCACCGCCGCGCAGCCGACCCCGCCGCACCCGAAGACGGCCACGGAGTCGCCTGGGCCCACGGCACCGGTCAGCATCGCCGACCCGAGCCCGGCCATCACCCCGCAGCCCAGCAGCCCCACGGCTTCGGGCCGGGCCGACGGATCCACCTTGGTGCACTGGCCGGCGGCCACGAGGGTCTTTTCGGCGAAGGCGCCGATGCCGAGAGCGGGGGACAGCGGGGTGCCGTCGAGCAGCGTCATCTTCTGCGTGGCGTTGTGGGTGGCGAAGCAGTACTGCGGCCGGCCACGGCGGCACGACCGGCACTCGCCGCAGACTGCGCGCCAGTTGAGAACCACGAAGTCCCCTGGGGAGATCGAGGTGACGTCGGGTCCCACCGCTTCGACGATGCCGGCGGCCTCGTGTCCCAGCAGAAACGGGAACTCGTCGTTGATGCCGCCCTCCCGGTAGTGGAGGTCGGTGTGGCACACGCCGCATGCCTGGACCTTCACGACGGCTTCGCCCGGACCAGGGTCCGGCACCACGATCGTCACCACCGAGACGGGTGCACCCATGGCCGTTGCCACAACCCCGCGGACCTGCGATGCCATGTCCTGCTCCTGTCAGTCGCCCGGTAGGACTGCGCCCAGTGTGACACGGCGAGGCGGGACGGCGACGGGAGGCCGAGCACGCGCGCCCGGGTTGGCGGTGCACCCCCTGGTACCGTGATCCGCAGGGTCGACGGCGGGTCGGTCCTGGTTAGTGCGCACTGCGCAGCGACCTCAGGCGGACAGAGGACGGACATCGTGGGTGACGAGCGTACGGCCGTCGATGGCGACGGCTCGGCTGGGGACTCTCGCCGTGAGGAGCTGGTGCGGGCCGCCCTCGAGGTGATCGCCGAGCGGGGCTTCGCCGACACCCGGATCGCCGACGTGGCCGCTCGCGCCGGCACGAGCCCGGCGTTGGTCATCTACTACTTCGAGACCAAGGACAACCTGCTGACCGAGGCCGTCCGCCTGGCCGAAGACCTCTGGTACGACTGCGGTTACCGCCGCATGGCGGCGGTCTCAGGTGCCGCGGCCCGACTCGAGGAGATGATCTGCACCACATTCATGCCGCCCGCCGACGTCGACTTCCCCGACCTCGGAATGCTGTGGGTCGACCTGTGGGCGCGCTCGCTGCGACACGCTGAGGTCGCCAGGGTGCGCCAGGAGTTCGACGCACGCTGGCGCACGGTCATCGCCGAGGTCGTCGTGGAAGGCCAGGCCACCGGTGAGTTCTCTCCGGTGGACCCCGGCGAGTTCGCCACGGCGTTTTCCGCCCTCCTCGACGGGCTGGCCGTTCAGATCGCACTGGACGATCCGGCGGTCGACCCCGAAACGGCCTGTCGCATCAGCATGGGGTTTGCTGCCGCCACGCTCGGGTTCCGCTGGGTGCCGCCGGAGCTTGCCGGAACTGCAGCGGGGTCGGCATTCACCGAGTCCTGATCGTCGGGTCGTTGGACCCTCGATCAGCACCCGTCGCCTGCCTGGTGGCGATCAGGCGGTGGCGATCAGACGGTGGCGATCAGACGGTGGTGGCCAGGATGTCGGCGATGAGTTCGATCGTCGTGTCCGGGTGGAGCAGGGCGAGGCGCCCGACCGGCTCCCCCTCCCACGTGGTGTGGACCACGAAGCCGATCTGCTCGTCGAGCAGGTGGTCGGACCAGGCCTCGTAGGCAGCCTTGTCCCAGCCGGTTCGCCGGAAAAGCACCACCGACAGCTCCGGACGCCGCACGAGTTCGAGATGGGGGGTGGCTTCGATCAGATCGGCCACCTCCTGGGTCACCGACAGAACGGTCTCCACTGCATCGCGATACGCATCGGTCCCGTTGACGGCCAGCGAGAACCACAAGGGCATGCCCCGGGCTCGCCGGGTCAGGTGGTAGGCGTAGTCGCTCGGGTTCCACTCCTCGGGATCGTCGGTGTGCATGACCTCGAGGTAGGAGGCGTCCTGCGAGTGGACCGCTTTGGCCAGGCGTGGCTCGCGGTAGAGGAGGGCGGCGCAGTCGAACGGGGCGAAGAGCCATTTGTGGGGGTCGACGACGAACGAGTCCACCCGTTCGATCCCTTGGAACCGATCGCGGACCGAGGGGGCGAACAGGGCTGCGGCCCCGTAGGCCCCGTCGACATGGAACCAGAGCTTGCGCTCCTCGGCCACGTCCGCCACGCCGGCGAGGTCGTCGATGATCCCCGCGTTGGTTGTGCCGGCGGTCGCCACTACAGCGATGACGTCGCCGCCTCGTGGGTCGCTGGCCAACGCCGCCCGCAGAGATCGGCCGGTGAGCCGATGGTCCTCACACGGCACCAGGAGCGCATCGACGCCGAGGACATGCAGGGCCTTGCCGACCGAGGAATGGGCCTCCTCACTGATGGCCACCACCGGGTGCTCTGGCAGCAGGTCGCCCATCCGGTGTGCCGCAGTGTCACGACCGACCATCAGCCCGGACAGGTTGCCCGCCGATCCACCAGCCACGAAGCAGCCGCCGGCGCCGTCGGGCAGCCCGGCCAAGTCGGAGAGGACCTTGAGGGCCTGGTTTTCGGCGGCCACCGGCCCGGCCGCCTCGATCCACGAGGTCCCGTGGAGCGACGAGCAGGCCACCACCATGTCGAAGAGCAGAGCGGCCTTCGTCGGTGCGGCGGGGATGAAGGCGAGGAACTTCGGGCTGTCGCACGACACCACGGCGGTGGCCAAGGTCTTGTCGAAGAGGTCCATGACCATGGCCGGGTCTACGCCTCCCGTGGTCATGAGCCCCTCGAGGCTGGCGGCGAGGGAACCGTGCACCGCTCCCCCGTAGTCGAGCGGGACTGGGTCGAGGGCGAGCCTCCACCGGCAGTAGTCGAAGATGAGGTCGGTCAGCGCCTCGTCGTGGACGAACATCGGATTGCGCATAGAGGCCCGTTCTGATCGGAGTGCTCTCCCATGATCGCAGACACGACCCGCCCGACCGGCTCACACTGCACGACCCGCCCGCTGACTCGGTCCGAACCGCCCGACCATCGGCGCCCCGGCGGAAGAACGGACTCAGGCAGCCCGTCGGTGCAGCGATACGGCGTAGTCGCCATTCGCGGCGTAGGGATCTCCGTCCCAGGTGGACCATCGCTCCACGAGCTCGAGTCCGGCGGCCCGGCAGGCGTCGTCGTACTCCTCGACGGTGTATCCGCGCCCGAGCTGGAACCCGGCCAGGAGGCGCCCGCCCGCCGACAGGTGACGTGCACACCCGGCGACGAGGGCCCATTGCGTGCCGATGGGCGTGAACAACGGGACGTTGCCCGCCATGAGCACCAGGTCGAACGTGCGCCCGAGGTCCGCCTCGGCGACATCGACCACCGCGAACTCGACGGTGGGGGCAAGGGTGCGGGCGGTGGCGATCATGGACGCGTCCCGATCGATTCCGACGACGTCGATTCCTCGCCGTGCAAGTTCGGCCGCCACCCGTCCGGTGCCGCAACCGGCATCCAACACCGAGGCGGGTCCGAGGCGGGTCACACAGTCGGCCTCACCGTGCACGTCGACACCCGTTGCAGCCAGGTCGGCGAAGCGCCGGTGGTAGGCATCCCCATCCCATGCCGTCTCACCCGGAGGGACCTCCCCAGGTGGGATGCCGTCTTCGGTCATGACCGACCTGCGCCAGACCCGTGGGTGGCGAGGCGGATCGCGGCGTCATCGTCGAGCAGCATGCAGACGTCGTGCACCGGGCCCGTCGCAGAGGTGACGGCCTGCAGGGCGCGTCCACCCGCGCTGCGGGGTGCAGGAAGGTCGGTGGAGAGGAGCACCAGGGGACCGAGATCGGTCCGTCCCGGGTCGGCGGTCCTGGCCTCGTGGAGCACGGCGGCCACGCCGAGGGCCCTCCACAGCACATCGGCACGTCGGAGCCCCGGCCGAGTGGCCGAATACGCACCGGACAGTAGGAAGAGCCAGGTCGCACCGCGCGCGTCGCGGGCCCGATAGTCGGCAGCGACACCGAGGTCGGTGAAGCCTGCACCGTGCTCGATGTCGGTGAAGCCTGCGGCGGCAAGCGCCTGCTCGGCGATGTCCCGGGCCTTGTGGCCGAGGGCGACCGCCTGGCCCCCTACTGCATCGGCCGACCCTGCGGCTCGGCCGGGCACCACCGTGACCCGCCGAATGGCCACGGGTGTCGCGTGCCGCTCCTCGTGGATACGCCGTTCCGCCAGGGCGACGTACTCGGGGTCGGTATCGAAGCCCACGTAGTGGCGCTCGGTACGCACTGCGGCCACGGCGGTCGACCCCGATCCCATGAACGGATCGAGGACCAGGTCACCCCGGTAGGTGTAGAGCTCGATCAGCCGTCGGGGGAGCTCGACCGGAAACGGCGCCGGGTGGCCGACCCGGGTGGCTGACTCCGACGGCATGTCCCAGACGTCGGTGGTGGCGTCCACGAACTCGTCCATCGTCATGGTGCCTTCGCTGGGCAAGCCGGCCTGCGCCCGCTCCTCGGCGGTGACGGCTCGGTCGAAGCGTCCCTTGGAGGCGATGATGATCCGCTCGGAAACATCTCGCAGTACCGGGTTGCCCGGCCGCTGATACGTGCCCCACGCGCACGAGCCTCCGGCGGCGTGGCTCTTCTGCCAGACGATCTCTCCACGCAGCAGATAGCCGAGGCTCTCCAGGATGTCGATGACGTCGCGGGCGAGCGATCGGTAGGGCTTGCGTCCCAGGTTGGCCACGTTGACGGCGATCCGGCCGCCGGGCTCGAGCTTGGCGAAGCACTGGGCGAAGACGTCGTGCAGCATGTCGAGGTAGGCGGCGAAGTCCGCCGGAACATGTCCGACGCCCATGGCCTGCTCGTACTCTTTGCCGGCGAAGTAGGGAGGAGAGGTGACCACCAGGGCCACCGAGCCATCAGCCACTGTCCCGTGGGTGTCCATGTCCCGGGCATCCCCGGTCCAGATGGTGTCGACGGCGGTGGGACGGTGCACGGTGCCGTCGTCGGAGAGCCGAGGGGGAGTGAAGCGGGCGTAGAAGGAAGAAGCGTCGTGGCCCTCGCGACGGCCTACGCCGAACGCCGAGGTGGTCGTGGCCCGACGCCGGCCAACCGGGGTATCGGGCTCGGATGCGACCCCGGTCACAGGGGCGGTGGCGGGGTGTACGACCATCGACCGGAGGCTACCGGCGCGCCTCTCAGAGTCCGGGGATGGCCGTGCCGCAGCGGCCTGCCAGCCGGCGGGTTCAGCGGGCAGAAAGGTGGGCGGTGATCGAATCCCCTACGACCACGCAGGACGCCAGAGACAGGCATGACACTCCGGCCAGAGGCAGTGCGACGGTGGCCGTGGTCGCCCGGCGCCAAGCACTTGCGCCCGCCGATCCGGACCGGGTGAGCACGATGATGCCGGCCTGAGGTGCGGATGCCACGGTGGTGCCGACGGCCACGCACGGGCCGGCGCCGCATGACACGGCGAGCAGGTCGGCGCTGGTCGAGGTGACGACTGCTGGCACCCAGGCCGCCCCGCCGTTCGATGTCGTGAGCACGATGCCCTGGCCGGTGCGATTTCCTCCGAAGGAGGTGGCGGTCGTGCCGACCGCCGTGCACGACACCGTTGAGGTCGGGGGAGAAGTGGTGGTCGATGACCCAGTTCCAGCAAGCTGCGTGCACGAGATCGCTTGCAAGGCGCCGGTGCCACTCGGCACTGTCTGTAGCGCCCAGGTGGCCCCACTGTCGGCGGTGGCAGCCACGGCCCCGACAGCGTGGCCCACATCGACCGGGCTGATGCCCGTGGCCCAGCAGTGCGCTGCATCTGTGCACGACTCCGCGGTGGCGGCCGACACAGTGGCAGGGAGGGCTCCGCTGGCAACCCAGGCACCGCCGGCGCCGGCGGAGGTCAGGGTGGTCACCCGGCCGGCGATGTCGGCCAGCGCGGTGCAGTGTCCGCCGGGGGTGCATGCAACCGCGGTCACATCTGTCGTCCCGGCCGGCACGGTCTGCAGCGTCCAGGTGACGCCGCCGTTCGTCGTAGTGATGACGGCTCCCGGTCCGTCGCCAGCGGTGCCGGCCTGCCCGACGGCGATACAGGTGCGCACACCTGTGCAGGCGATGTCCGTCAGGTAGGTGACCCCAGCGGGCACCACCTGGACCACCCAGGAGCGGCCCCCGTCGCCGCTGGCCACTACCGCCGCGATCGATGGATCCTTGGCACTGGCCAGGGTGGACCCGACGGCCCAGCACCGCGACGCGGTCGGGCACGTGACGTCCTGCAACGAGTGGACGCCGGCCGGAACGGCCACGTCGATGAACGTCCCCACCCAGGGAGCGAGCGGCTGGGACGGTGTCGGCGTGGTGCTTCCCGACGTGCCCGACGTGCCCGACGTGCCCGAAGTGCCCGATGTGCAGGCCGCGGTGATCACGAGTGCCAATGCTGCCAGCGGGGCGAGTCGGTGGTGTAGCCGTCGTGCGGCCGGTGCGGGGGTTCGCTCAGCAGACACTGCTCATCCCCTCCGGCCGGTTCGGTGGTTGCGGGCGCCGCCCGCAGGACGGCTCGTTCGTGGGAGATATTGCCACGGCACGCTGGGGTCGCCGGCGATGACGGCCTTGTCCCACCGCTGCCGGTTACCGTGAGGCGGTGGTCGCCCCGCTCCCCATCCTCCGCCCGTTCGGGCCGATACCCCTCGCGGGGAGCCGATGATCGTCGACATCGTCGTGGTGCTGCTCGCCCTGGTCGCCGCCTATCAAGGCGCCCGCGTGGGCGCGATGGTGCAGGTGTGCGCCATCCTCGGCTTCTTCGGCGGCCTCTACCTCGGCGCCCTGCTGGCGTCGGTGACCGTCGGATGGGCCCACAGCCCGACGGCCAAGACGGCGGTGGCGCTGACCACGATGGTGGGCGTGGCCTTCGCCCTGGGCATGGTCGGCCGGGTGCTCGGGGGAATGCTCGCCGTCCGGGTCCACCCAGGCATGGCCAGGTCGGTCGATGCCGTGCTCGGCACCATCGTGGCCGTGGTCGCCGCCCTGGTGACCTTCTGGCTCCTGGCCAGCACGCTCGTCAACAGTTCCTCGGTGGCCATCGACTCCGCCATCCTCAAGTCGAAGGTGATCACAACCCTCGACCACGTCCTGCCTGCCCCACCCTCGGTCTTCACCCAGGCGCAGGGCTTCTTGACCTCCGAAGGGTTTCCTCCGGTGTTCGCGGCGCTGGCACCAGCGTCGGCGCGGCCGGTGCCGCTGCCCTCGGGAAGCCAGCTGGCTGGAGCCGTAGTGGCTGCCAAAGGCTCCACCGTCAAGATCGCGGGCTACGGGTGCGGGGTCATCCAAGAGGGCTCCGGCTTCGTCGTCGCCCCCGGGTTGGTGGTGACCAACGCCCACGTGGTGGCCGGGATCGCACAGCCGCTCGTGCAGGTCGACTCCAGCATTGAGGCCGCGACGGTGGTGCTCTTCGACCCGTCCTTCGACATCGCCGTGCTCCGCGCTCCTGGTCTACATGCACCGGTGCTCACACTCGACCCGGGCACGGTCGACAGAGGGGCACAGGCCGCCGTCCTCGGTTACCCGGACGGCGGACCGTTCACGGTCGATGCTGCTGGAGTGATGGCGCGCTTCGAGGCACAAGGGCGGGACATCTATGGCGAGGCCCTGACGGTGCGGAACGTCTACGAGATCAATGCGCGGGTCCGGCCCGGCAACTCGGGCGGACCGTTGGTCCTGCCCGACGGCCATGTCGTTGGCGTGGTGTTCTCACGGTCCACGGTCGATACCAATGTGGGGTACGCCCTGACCTCGCCCGACGTCCTGGTGCGGGTGGCGCGTGCTGAGGCCGCTACTCACCCGGTCGGCACGGGCCGCTGCACGCCGGCCTGAGCTCGATCACTCGTAGCGTCACAACGGGGGCCACCGCCGGGGGCTGCCCGGACTAGAACTGAGTCATGGCGCTTCCCATCGAGGACTACGGAATCATCGGCGATCTGCACACCGTCGCCCTGGTCGGACGGGACGGATCCATCGACTGGCTCTGCCTGCCTCGATTCGATTCCGGAGCATGCTTCGCCAAGCTGCTGGGTGACGAGGACCACGGATCGTGGCGGATCGCCCCCAAGGGAGCGGGCCTGGCCACCCACCGCCACTACCGGGGGGACACCCTGGTGCTCGAGACGGAGTTCGTCACTGAAGAGGGAACCGTCCGGATCATCGACTGCATGCCCATCCGCCAGCGCCATCCCGAGGTAGTCCGTCTGGTGCAGGGCGTACGCGGCAAGGTCACCATGGAGATGCAGCTCACGATCCGCTTCGGCTACGGACAGGTGGTCCCGTGGGTGCGCCGGACCGACGGCACCCTGACGGCAGTCGCCGGCCCGGACGCCCTGTCGTTGTGGACGACGGCTCCGACCGAGGGCAGCGACTTGGCGACGGCGTCAGAGTTCACCGTGTCCGAGGGGCAGACCGTTCCGTTCTCCCTGGCGTGGTACCCGGCGAACGAAGCTCCGCCCCGCCCGGTGGATGCCACCTACGCCATCGAGGACACCGAGCAGTGGTGGGAGGAGTGGGCGTCGCAGTGCACCTACCAGGGCGAGTACCGCGAGGCTGTCATCCGCTCGCTCATCACCCTCAAGGCACTCACCTACGAACCGACCGGCGGCATCGTGGCCGCACCGACCACGTCGCTTCCCGAGGCCATCGGAGGCGGACGCAACTGGGACTACCGCTTCTGCTGGTTGCGCGACGCCACCCTCACACTCGAGGCGCTCATGCGGGGCGGGTTCTACCAGGAGGCCATGGCCTGGCGAGGCTGGCTCCTGCGAGCTACTGCCGGGGACCCCTCGCAGATGCAGATCATGTACGGGGCCGGGGGTGAGCGCCGCCTCGACGAATGGGAGGTCGACTGGCTCCCGGGCTACGAGGGCTCGCGCCCGGTACGGATCGGCAACGCGGCGGCCGGCCAGTTCCAACTGGACGTCTATGGCGAAGTCATGTCCGCGCTCTACGAGTCGGTGCAGTCCGGCGACCCAGACGGCGAAGCGGCCTGGGAGCTGCAACGGTCGCTGCTGGCGTTCTTGGAGACCGGCTGGCGTGAACCGGACGACGGTATTTGGGAGGTCCGGGGACCCCGTCGCCACTTCACCCACTCCAAGGTCATGGCCTGGGTGGCATTCGACCGGGCGATCAAGACGGTCGAGGAGCATCACAAAGAGGGGCCGGTCGAACGGTGGCGCGAGATCCGGGCCGAGATCCACGACCAGGTGTGCGAACAGGGATTCAACGCCACGAAGGGATCGTTCACCCAGTACTACGGGTCCGATGCGCTCGATGCCAGCCTGTTGATGATCCCGTTGGTCGGATTCCTCCCGGCGACTGACCCGCGGATGCGGGGGACGATCGAGGCCATCGAGCGAGAGCTGATCGAAGGGGACTTCGTCCTCCGCTATCGCACCGCGGACTCGGGCGAGGTCGACGGCCTCACCGGCCGAGAAGGTGCCTTCTTGGCCTGCTCGTTCTGGATGGCTGACTGCCTGGCGCTGCTGGGTCGTGACCACGATGCCCGCCAGCTCCTCGAGCGGCTCCTCGACCTGCGCAACGACCTCGGCCTGTTGTCCGAGGAGTACGACCCTGTCGCGGGTCGGCTCGTGGGCAACTTTCCCCAGGCGTTCTCCCATGTGTCGCTGGTCAACTCGGCGGCGAAGCTGTCGGGTCACCACCGGCCCAGCGCTGATCACGTCTTCCTTGGACTCGCCCGACGGGCGATGTCGGGGGATCGACCATCGGGAATGGCTCGTCGGCACCTGAGCATGGCGACGTCCGGCCCGGCTCTGCGTGATCTGATCGGTCGAACGGAGAACCGGCCGCCGATGGTGGCGACGCCCCCCCGCTCGCTACGCCCGACGAAGAAGCGGTCGGTGCAGCGCGAGGTGCCCAGGAAGCCGGCGGCACTTGCAGCCACCCCGGCCAAGAAGGCAACCCCGGCCAAGAAGGCCCCGGCCAAGAAGGCCCCGGCCAAGAAGGCAACCCCGGTGACGAAGAAGCGAACGGTGCCGCGCCCGGTGCCGAGAAAGACGCGAGCGTTGCCGGCACCGGCGAAGAAGGCACCGGCGAAGAAGACGACCCCGGCGACGAAGAAGGCCCCGGCGAAGAAGGCCCCGGTGACGAAGAAGGCACCGGCCAAGAAGGCGAGGTGATCGAGGGATGAGCGGCACGCACCACCACGGACCCGGGGGACATCACCATCACGCTGGCGACAGCGACGACACGCTGCCTCCGCCGACGGGCACGAGGATCGCCGAGGGCGTCCTTGAGCTGGACACCCGCCTCGGCGGATGGGATCGGGTGACCGCCGGCTATCTGATCGAAGGTGACGCACCGGTCCTCGTAGAGACCGGCAGCCAAAGCTCGGTGCCCGCCCTGCTGGCCCATCTCGACCGGCTCGGCCTCGGTCCCAACGACCTGGCTGGCGTGGTCGTGACTCATATCCATCTTGACCACGCCGGCGGCGTAGGAGACGTGGCCCGGGCGTTCCCCAAGGCCACGGTGTACGTCCATCCGAAAGGTGCTCGGCACCTGGCCGATCCCACCAAGCTGGTCGATTCGGCCGCCCGGGTCTACGGCCCCCTCCTCGACTCCCTCTACGGCCGGCTCGACCCGACGCCGGCGGAACGTATCCACGTGCTGGAGGACGGTGAGGAGATCCGGGTGAGCGCTAACCGGTTCCTGACCGCCATCGACTCGCCCGGGCATGCCAAGCACCACCTCGGGCTGCATGACAGCTGGAGCGGCACCTTGTTCGTCGGGGATGCAGTAGGTGTCAAGTTGCCCGATGGCGGAGTGCTGCGCCCGTCCACACCCCCGCCTGACTTCGATCTGGACTTGGCCCTGCAGTCACTGGGGAAGTTTGCCGATCGGCGCCCGACGGGACTGGCGCTGGCTCACTACGGGCTCCTGGCCGATCCGCTCGATGTGTTGGACGAGGCGAACGGAACACTGCGCCGCTGGGCCGGGGTGGCCGAGGCGGCCTTCCGCAACGGTGAGGACATCGCCGCTGCGCTGTCGGCGACGTTCGCCTCCGACCTCGACGGGGTGGCCGAGGAGCACCGCGAAAAGCTCGAGGTGATGAACGGCGTCCACTCGAATGCGGCCGGGCTGCAGCGGTGGTTGGCCACCAAGGCGCCGGCCGAGGGCACGTCTGAGACCTAGCGAACTGGTCGATCCCGACGCTGCACCTGATCTGCAACCATCTCGTCGCGCTCAGTTCACCCCAAGCGCGGAGTGTTCACCAATCGGCATGGCAGGGTCAGGGCCAGGCTCACTAACGTCGTGGAAGTGCAAGTTACATAGCGCACGATGCCTCTCCAGAAAGGGTGAGCATGGAACTGTTCGCCACGCTGGGGTCGCTCAAGGGCGGTCGGCTCCGCACCGAGGTCATTGCCGGACTGTCGCTCGCGGCAGTGGGAATCCCCATCTCCATGGGGTACTGCACCATTGCCCACATGCCCTTGGCGACCGGGCTGTACACGATGATCCTGCCTGCCATCGCCTATGCCGCCTTCGGCAGCTCCCGGCACCTGTCGGTGTCGGCGGACAGTGCATCTGCCGCCATCCTGGCCGCCGGCCTCTTCGGGCTGGCACCCCTGGCATCGCAGAACTACGTGGCCCTGGCTGGTCTCGTGGCAGGACTCACCGGACTCATCCTTATCGTGGCCCGACTCTTCCATCTGGGGTTCCTGGCGAATTTCCTGTCTCGGACCCTGCTCGTCGGCTTCCTGCTGGGGGTCGGGGTCACGATCGCCTTCGGGCAGATCCCGAAGATGCTCGGACTGACGCTCAAAGGAAGCTCGCCTCTCGCCGTCGTCACCGGGGTGGTCCAGTACTGGCACCTGATCTCCTGGCCCACGACCCTCGTCACCGCGATCTGCCTGGCGGCTCTGTTCGTCGGATCCCGGGTCAAGCACTTCCCGGCCGAACTGGCCGTCATCGCCATCGGCATCGTGGCTGCATCGATGGTGGGGCTCAAGGCGTATGGCGTCAAGAGCGTGGGGAATCTCCATGCAGGGCTGCCCGTGCTGTCCATGCCCCACGTGCCGACGGGCGCCTGGCCCCACCTGGTGGGGACGGCGATCTCTTTGGTGGTCGTCATCCTGGCCCAAAGCTCGTCGTTAGCCCGGGCCTACGCTGCCAGATACGACGAACCGTTCGATGCCGACCATGACCTGATCGGCCTGGGAGTGGCCAACTTCGCCGCCATGGCGACGGGAACCTTCGTCGTCAACTCGAGCGTGACGAAGACCGAGCTGTCGGACCGGTTGGGAAGCCGGACGCAATGGGCATCACTTGTTGCCGCTGTCGCCGTGCTGGCCGCGGTGTTCACCATCACGGGAACGCTGTCGCTTCTGCCCGTGGCCGTGCTGGCGTCCGTCGTCTTCTGGATCGCCCTCGGAATGATTCACATCTCCACGTTGCGCGAGCTGTTCCACCAGCGCCGCGACGAAGGTGTCATCGCCGTGATCACCGCGGCCGGCGTCATCTTGCTCGGCATCGAGTACGGGATCCTGCTGTCCATCCTCCTGTGCCTGCTCAACCACGTACGGCACGGCTACAACCCGAGCAACCACCTACTCACCATCGACGACCGTGGCGCGTGGGTCCCGCACCCGGTCGAAGAAAAGGCCCAGGCCGCCCCGGGACTGATCATCTACCGGTTTCAGGCTGCCCTCTACTACGCCAACGTCGAGCGCTTCCTCGAAGAGGTCCGCGGCCTGTGCCGGCCGACACCGCCGAAGGCAATCTGTATCGACTGTGCCGCAATTTCGGACGTGGACTTCACTTCCGGCGAGGTGCTGAACCGCCTGACCGCCTATGTCACCGCCCTCGGTGTCCACATGGTGTTCGTGCACGTGAGCGACGAGGTGCGACTGCAGCTGACCGAGTCCGGAGTCGTGGCATCCGAACTGGTCGAGTTCGGAGACCACATGCACGACCTGATCGACTTGTTCGCTGGTCGGGGCACCGATGACACGGTCGAGCCAATCGAGCCAATCG
The DNA here is from genome assembly GCA_903849265.1 of uncultured Acidimicrobiaceae bacterium. Lineage (GTDB taxonomy): Bacteria > Actinomycetota > Acidimicrobiia > Acidimicrobiales > RAAP-2 > Bog-756. Next base: position 4,641 of record CAININ010000223.1, on the reverse strand, counting down.
AGCCGGTCGACCCGATTGATCTGGACAGGGGGCCGCCAGCAGGAGGCATGACCCTGCGCGACCTCGTCCGAGACCCCATCGATGTCCCCTATGTAGTGGAGCGGCCCACGTCACGTCTCGACAGCCCGCACACGTAGCAACGGTCGACCTGGTTCGTCCGATGTTGCGCACCGTCGAGGGTTGCCTTGGATCTCAGAATAATGACCCATGACGGAGTCACTGGCGCTTTCTGAGGCAAAAGCACACCTGTCGGAATTGGCCGAGCGGGCCGAGCGAGAGCACGAGCGGATCCTGGTGACGCGCAACGGACGGCCCTCCTTCGTTCTTGTCAGCCCTGACGATCTCGACTCACTCGAAGAGACACTCGACATCCTTGAAGATGCCGAACTCGCCGCCTCGATACGGCGGTCGCGCAAGGAAGCAGCCCAGGGGGACATGCACCCCATGCCTGACCACTGAGTCGACGTGCCGATGTATGACATCAGGATCACCTCGGAAGGACGTCGCCATCTCGACCGCCTGCCGACAAAGGTCCGAGACGCAGCCTTCGCCGCGCTCTCCGGTTCCATCAAGGAGAACCCGCGCCGGATGGGGAAGCCACAGGTCGGTGAACTGACTGGGCTCTGCTCAGCCCGCAGGGTTGACTACCGGATCGTGTACGAGATCGATGACGAAACGACCACGGTGATCGTCCATCAGATCCATCATCGGTCGTCGGTCTACCGATCCCGCTGAATCGTCGGCTGTCACCCGCCGTCGGGTCGTTCCTGCAGCAACTCTGGTGCGCCCCGGGGGACTCGAACCACCCAGCCTCCGGATTAAGTGTCCGGTGCTCCACCGTTGAGCTAGGGGCGCGCACGCAGCATAAGCCCAGCCGGGGGTCGACGTGCAGCAGAACCGGTCCATCACCTATCCATCCAACGGGCAAGGCCACCCGGGCACGCCCTCCTAAGATGGCGCTCTGCGCCGGGACCCGTAACCCGCCGCCGGGATCCCCCAGAAAGTGGACGCAGCCGTGACCAACGAGACTGACCAGCCCGTGGAAGATGCAGCAGCGCCCACGCTCGATGCACTGATGGCCGAGCGCCGCAAGAAGCGCGAGGCCCTCGTGGGTCAGGGGATCGACCCTTACCCGTCGCGGTTCGATCGGACGGCGCTGGCCGGCGACCTGCAGGAGCGTCACGCCGGGCTCGACCCCGATGTCCGCACCGGCGAGAAGGTCCGCCTCGCGGGCCGGGTGACTGCGGTGCGCCGCCACGGGAAGCTCTCCTTTGCCACGCTGGCCGATGTGTCCGGTTCCATCCAGCTACTGCTGCAGGTGTCCGTACTCACCGACCAGTCCGCATCGGTACTCGATTCGGTCGACCTCGGCGACTGGATCGGCGCCGAAGGGGAGGTCATCACCAGCCGCCGGGGCGAGCTCTCCGTCGACACCAGCGAGCTGTGGCTCTTGTCGAAGTCGTTGCGCCCACTGCCCGACAAGTGGCACGGCCTCACCGAGACAGACACCCGCTATCGCCAGCGCGAAGTCGATCTCCTGGCTAACCCGGATAGCCGCAAGGTGTTCGAGATCCGCTTCGCCGCCATTGCCGCCATGCGCCGCCATATGGAGGCCGAGCACTTCGTCGAGGTCGAGACACCGATCCTCCAGCCCCAAGCGGGCGGGGCCATCGCCCGCCCGTTCTTCACCCATGCCAACGCCTTGGACATCGACCTCAGCCTGCGCATCGCCCCCGAGCTCTATCTGAAGCGCCTGGTGGTCGGCGGGTTCGAGCGGGTCTTCGAGATCGCCCGCAACTTCCGCAACGAGGGAGTCTCCACTCGGCATAGTCCCGAGTTCACCGCGCTCGAGGCGTATCGGGCCTTCGGTGACGTCGACGATGGCATGGACCTCACCGAGGCGCTGGTCATGGCGGCCGCCGAAGCTTCGACCGGGCGGACCACCTTTGCTGCGGGCGAGTCCGAGATCGACCTTGCCGGACCGTGGCCGCGGATGCAGCTGCTCGACATGCTCGAAGAAAAACTGGGCAGGCGCGTCCATCCGACCGATGCACGCGACGACCTGGTGGCGGTGTGCGAGGCCAACGGGGTGACCCCACTGGCCGAGTGGGGCCCGGGCAAACTGGTCTTCGAGCTCTACGACCAGGTCCTCCTGCCCGGCCTCATCGACCCGGTCTTCGTGGTTGGGTTTCCGGTGGCGGTGTCGCCCTTGGCCCGCCATACGTCCGACGACCCGACGATGGCCGACCGGTTCGAACTGTGCATCGTTGGCCGCGAGTTCGCCAACGGCTACAGCGAGCTGAACATCCCCGAGGAGCAGGCGGAGCGCTTCGAAGTGAGCGCTGCGGCCAAGGCCGGCGGCGATGCCGAGGCCCACCCAGCCGACCAGGCATTCGTGCGCTCGCTCGAATACGGGCTCCCTCCCACGGCAGGCATCGGCATCGGGATCGACCGCCTCATCATGCTGCTGGCCGAGGTGGAGGCCATCCGTGACGTCATCCTCTTCCCCATGCTGCGCCCCGAAGCCATCGACTGATCGACTTATCACAGGGGCTGTAGCGGCCCGAAGTGTGGGAACTAGATGTCCACTTCCCACAATGATCCCTCATTGGTACAATATGTACATGAGTGGTACGTACCAGGTAGTGATGGGCGATCGGGGTCGACTGGTTATCCCAGCGGAGCTCCGTCAGCGGGCGGGTCTCCTCGAGGGAACACCAGTCGTGCTGGTGGAGACCACCAGAGGGGTGGTGCTGCTCGGTCGGGACCAACTGAAGACGATGGTCCGTGCGGATCTTTCCGGACTTGATCTCGTCGGCGAACTGTTGGCTGATCGTCGAGCGGAAGCCACCGCTGACGACGCACGGTGAACGTCTTCGATTCGTCGGCGCTTCTGGCCTTTCTTCAGAATGAAGACGGGGCCGATGTGGTCGAAAAGGCGCTACTTGACGGCGGGGTTTGTGCTGCGGCCAATTGGTCCGAAGTGGCACAGAAGGTGATCGCCCACGACCGTGACTGGCAGTTGTCCGCCGCACTCCTTTCGAGCTACGGGATAGAAGTAGAACCGGTCGGGCGCGCAGATGCCGAATACGCCGCATCGCTCTGGTTCCCAGGCAAAGGACTGTCGCTCGCCGATCGGCTGTGCCTGGCGGTCGGCACCCGGATGGATGCCACGATCTGGACGGCAGACCGGATGTGGGGCAACGCCCACGGGGTCCAGCAGATCCGGTGAACACAGCCATCCGTATCCTCCCGGCGGACCATTGCTCGGACGCAGTTCTAACGCCGCACCCGGTCCGAAACGAGCCGGTTTCCGGGTAGAACGATCCCGTACATCTGTCGGAGCCGGCGGGCGCTGACCACAGTGGAGGATCCCATGACGACCATCGAAAAGAACCCCGGCACTGCTGTGCGCCCCGAGCCGACCTCGCAACGTGCCCAGGACAGCGCCCTGGCGCGTCTGGCCGGCTGGTGCCACGACCATCGGTGGTGGGTGCTGATCATCTGGATCGTCGGCCTGATTGGCGCCAATGCGGCGGCCCAGGGGCTCGGCAGCAACTTCTCCAACAATCTGTCCGGGGGAACCCAGTCGGCACAGCAGATCCTCGACGCTGAGTTTCCTGGGCTGTCCGGTAGTCCGGTGCAGGTGGTCATCACCACGACTGCACCCTTCACCAATCAGGCCAACCAAACTCGCACCGAGCAGCTGAGCGCGGCACTGCGTCCTCTGGCCCATGTTTCTTCGGTCACCAGCCCGTTCGCACCCGAAGGTGCTGCGCAGATCTCGAAGGACGGACACATCGGATACGTCCGGGTGAACTTCGATGAGGCGGCGGGCAACCTGCCCAACGCCGCCATCCAGAAGGTGATCGACACTGCTCAGTCATTCGCCGCACCGGGCTATCAAGTGGCGCTCGGGGGCCAGGCCATCGGTCTGGTGGCCGGAGCCAAGCCCGGCCCGGCCGAGGGGATCGGCATCCTGGCCGCCATCATCATCATGCTGCTGGCCTTTGGGTCGGTGGTGGCCATGGGCCTACCCATCATCACCGCCCTCTTCGGCATCGCCGTGGCCTTCGCCGTGCTCGACCTGTTGTCTCATGTCGTGACGACGCCGATCTTCGCCCCCGAGATCATGGCCATGATCGGCCTAGGCGTAGGGATCGACTACGCCCTATTCGTCGTCACCCGCTACCGACAGGGCCTGGCCGAGGGTCGCGAGCCCCGGGATGCCGTGGCGGTGTCGCTCGCCACCTCGGGCCGTGCCGTGGTCTTCGCCGGATGCACGGTGATCCTCTCGCTGATGGGCCTCTTCATCCTGCAGCTCCCGTTCATGCGAGGTCTGGCCGTCGGCGCCATTGCTGCCGTCGTGCTGGTGATGGTGGCCGCGCTCACGCTGCTGCCGGCCATGATCGGGTTCGCCGGTCGGGCCATCGACAAGTTGGCCATCCCCGGGCTACTGCAAAGCGGCGCCGAGCCCTCCGCCCGCGGCTTCTGGTATCGGTGGAGCCGCACGATCCAACGCCATCCGTTGGTGGCCGGCCTGGCCGCTGTGCTGGTCCTGCTCTGCCTGGCCCTGCCCATGCTCTCCATGCGCCAAGCCTTCACCGATGCCGGCAACGACCAAACGTCCACCACCACCCG
>CAININ010000222.1 GCA_903849265.1 uncultured Acidimicrobiaceae bacterium | reverse complement strand
GCCGGACCCAGGCGTGGTCGATGTCGTCGACCGGCCCACATCGCCGGCCGCCGAGGCCTACCGGAAGCTCCGGATGTCCATCCTGTTCGAGTCGATGGCATCCGAGTCCGCAGCTGCCACTGGCGGCGATGCCTTCGCCGATATGTTCGGGATGGCCAGCACCCAGGTCGAGGCCTATTCGGTTCCCGAGCCAGGCTCGCGCAGCGTGCTGCTCGTGGTGTCGACCATCGACGAGCCGTCACGGCCGAAGGTCGTGGCCAACTTGGCCGCCACCTATGCCGAGGCATCCGAGCAGGTGATCGTGGTCAGCACCAGCGATCTCGAGGTGGGGACCACGTTCCCGGCCGACGGTGTGCTGTCGGGTCCGATTTCCGCTGACGACGTGCGGAGCCGGCTGACCCCTGCCGGACCGGAGAACGTGTCGATGCTGTCCATGCGCCACTTCATGCGCAACAGCGGACAGCTCGTCTCCCGATCCAACGATGTCTTCGATGCCGCCCGGCTCGTGGCCGACGTCGTCATCGTCGAGGCGCCATCGTTCCTGCGCTATCACCACGGCGAGGCGATGGTGCACTCGGTGGACGCGGTCATCGTCGTGGTCGACTCGGGCGTGACCGAGGCACCTGACGCCCAGGACATGGGAGACATCCTCCGCCGGTTGGGCGCCCCTGTGCTCGGGGTCGTGTTCACCGGCGAGGAGCTGTCCGCCTCACAGCGCAAGGTGCTCGACGCCGGAATGGCGGCTTCGGGTCGCAACCTCTCCGCTCTTGATGTCGCCGCCGTTGAAGAGTCCGATCCGCTCGACGAGCCGGACGTCGATGACGAGGCCGGGACGGAAGCTACTCCCGAGCTCCACCGGTCCTGAGCCGGACGATCGAGTCGTAGGGCACCGCATGCTCGTCGCCGCTGGTCTCGGTGCCGGCCACATCGGTTCCAACCCCTTTGGGGTGGTCATCGTGACCGTTCTGATCTACGCGGCATCACGTCCGATCATCCGATGGGTGGCGGAAAAAGAGCAGAACCCGTGGTTGGTCAGGATCCTGACCATCAGCCTCATCATCCATCTGCTGGCTGCCCCCGCTCAGATCTACGTGGTGGCCAACTTCTACCACGGCATCGCCGACTGGGTCCGGTACGACACGCAGGGCTCGATCCTCGCCCCGGACTTCCGCTCCTTCAACTTCACCCTTCAGGGAGCCAACGTTCGAGGCATCGTCAACGACGGCTCGGTCAGCATCTTCGCGGGCGTCGTCATGGCCATCGTGGGGGTGAATCAGATGGCGACCTTCCTGGTGTTCGCGTGGTTCTCCTTCCTCGGGTCGATCCTCTTCTACCGGGCCTTCACCATCACGTTCCCTGGCGTGCAGGCCGGACACCGCCGCTACGCCTATCTCGTCTTCTTCCTGCCGTCGACGATCTTCTGGACCGCCGATGTGAGCAAGGAGGCGATCATGACGATCTCCCTCGGCCTCGTGGCGTTCGGCTGTGCAAAGGTGCTGGTGCGCGCCCCGGGCGGGTTCCGCTCGCTGACCTTCGGTGTGGTGATCGGCGCGCTCATCCGACCCAACGAGCTCCTGGTGATCCTCGGCGGGTTCGCCGTCGCTCTGATGATCCGGAGGCAGGGCACCCGGGAGCGGCTCAGCACCCTCAAGCGGGTGGGCGGGCTGATGTTCATGGCGATCCTTCTCGGCGTGTCGGTCTACATGACCCTGCACTACCTGAAGCTGGGCGGGAGCGGCACGGCTGCGCTGACTTCGGCCAACGCCAACAACAACGGCACCGGACTCGGGTTCGGCAGCTCCGGTTTCGTCTACTCGTCGAGTCCGCTGCGCTGGCCTGTCGACGCCTACGAGGTGCTGTTCAATCCGCTGCCGTTCAACGCTCACGGCTCCGGCGAGTACGCGGCCGCGTTCGAGAACCTGGTCATCCTCGGCGTCATCCTGGCCTCCTATCGCCAGCTGCGCATCCTGCCGCGGGCCGCTTTTGCCCGCCCGTACGTGATGATGTGCCTCGTCTACAGCATCGGCTTCATCTACGCCTTCGCCGCCCTCGGCAACCTCGGACTCATCTACCGGGAGCGGGTCATGCTCCTGCCGTTCTTGCTGGTCATCTTCGCTATCCCACGTACGCCTCGCGGGCGACCGCCCATGCTCGAGTGGG
>CAININ010000221.1 GCA_903849265.1 uncultured Acidimicrobiaceae bacterium | reverse complement strand
TTCTGGGGTCCTAGATTGGCAGGAATGGCCCAACCCGATCGACTCGAACGCGTCACCGACCTGCTGCTGGTCCTGCTCGACACCGGCCGCCCGCTCACTCTGCGGGAGATCGCGCTGCGGGTGCCCGGCTACCCCGAAGGGCACGCTGCCCGCAGGCAGGCCTTCATGCGGGACAAGAGGCTGCTGCAAGACGAGGAGGTCCCGGTGCTGACCGAGAAGATCGACTCCGACGAACAGTACGGATACTGGGTCGACCCCGACGCCTACTACCTCCCGGACCTGGGGCTCGAGCCCGACGAGCAGGCCGCCCTCAATCTGGCGGTGGCAGGTGTCCACCTCGGCGAGCCTATCGGTGGCGAGGCGCTGTCCAAGCTGGGGATGGGCGGGCAGTGGCCTCGACGAGGTGCACCGCTACCGTTGGTCGACCTTCCCCTCGTCGACGGACTCCCGGCCCTGCCGGTGCTGTTCGACGCCGTGCGGAGCGGAGCCGTCGTCCACTTCTCCTACAAGGGCGGCGCACGGTCGGTGGACGTGGCCGGGATCCGGTTCCGAGGCGGCCACTGGTATGCCGTAGGCCGGGACCGTGGGAGTAACGAGGCCCGGACGTTCCGGGTCGACCGGATCGACGGGCTGCCCGACGTGGGGGAGCAGGGATCGGCATCCTTTCCTGACGGGTTCGACGTCGATGACGCCTTCGCCCGGGATCCGTGGCAGTTCGGTCCCGGCGAGGCCGCCACGGTCGATGTGGCGGTCGATGCCGCCGAGGCATCCCGGGTGATCACCGAGCTCGGCCCCGATTCGGTCATCGAGCGTTCGGACGACGGCGCTGTCGTGGTCCAGTTAGTGGTGAACGATGTCGGCGCACTGGTCTCGTGGGTGCTCGATCTCCTCGACCACGCAGAGGTGCTCCGTCCTCCGGCTGTCCGCGAGCAGGTCATCGCGCGCCTTGATGCCTTCGTCTCCGGCGGGTCGGCCCGATGAGTGCCGCCATGGACACCGGAGCCCGCCTCAACCGACTCCTGGCCATCTTGACGTGGCTGGCCCAAGAGGGCGAAGTCCCCATCGACGAGGTCGCAGCGCGCTTCGACCTCACGCCGGGCGCGCTGGTGGCCGAGCTCGAGATGGCGGCATGCTGCGGGGTACCGCCCTACTCACCGGATCAACTCCTTGAGATCATCGTCACGGACGAGTCGGTGTCGACCAGGGTCGGCACCGTCTTGGCCCGGCCCCGCCGACTGAGCCCACGGGAGGGGCTGGCACTTGCCGCATCCGCCCATGCGCTGCTGGCTGTCTCCGGCAGCGACGAGGACGGCGCCCTAGCCCGTGCTCTGGTGAAGCTCGAACACGCACTGGGTGAGCCGGACATCGAGGTCGAGCTCGACCGGCCCGAACTGCTCGAAGTGGTGCGGACCGCACTGGAGTCGGGCGAGCGCCTGGCCATCACCTACTACTCGGCATCCACCGACCAGACCGGAGAGCGGACGATCACCCCGCGCCACCTGTTCGCGTCTGAAGGCCACTGGTATGTCGACGCTTGGTGCGAAGTGGCCGATGGTGTCCGGCGGTTCCGGATCGATCGGATCGCCTCGGCGGCCCCGGCCGGCCCGGCGTCACCGCAAGCACCGGGCGACAGCGACTCGGGCAGCGGTGGTTCGGGCGACGGCGACTCAGGCAATCGAGGGGGAGTGGGCGGTGGAAGTCCAGCAACCGCAGTCACGGTGGATGGGACCACGACGTCGGCGCTCGGTGCCTTCGTGCCCGGGCCAGACAGCCGCAGGGTCCGTATCGCCATCGACCCGTCGATGTCGTGGCTCCTCGAGGCGATTCCTACGGCTGCACTGGTCGACGGGACGCTGGAACGCCCCGTGTGGGAGGTCTTCGTCGGTGGTGACGCCTGGTTGGAGCGGCTGCTCTTGCGCCTCGGCCCTGATGCTGAGGTGGTCGACCCCGTGCCGGACAGGGGTCTGGCCCCCGATGCCGCCGCTCGCATCCTTGCGCGCTACCGGTCCCCCTCATCGTGACCGGCCAGGCTCGTCGTGACCGCACCCACATGGGGTGAAGAAGCACAGAAAAACATGAAATGACATGAAACGCTACTAAGCGCTAGCCTGTGTCCGGAGGTGGCAGATGGCTGGGGCGCAGTGCTGAGGATGCAGGTGGTGCGGAGCGGGGGTATCGACTACTACGTACGTGACCTCGTCCCCGGCCGATCCGATGTGTCGATGGTGGCGGGGGAGTCCGCGGGTGTGTGGACGGGCGGGGGTGGTGCCGTCCTCGGCCTGTCTGGACAGGTCAGTTCTGATGACCTGGCCGATGTGTTCGCTGGACGTGATCCCACCGGTGATCGTCAACTCCGCCACGAGCGCGGCAGTCGATCGGTGGCAGGTGTCGACCTCCTCTTCTGCGCGCCCAAGGCGGTCAGCCTTCTCCATCTCCTCGCTCCGAATGAACTCGGCGCGGTAGCAGGCGAGTGCCACCAGGCGGCGGTGTCCGATGCCGTCGGGTACCTGGAACGCACGGTGCTCGGCGTCCGGCGCACCCGTAGCGGCACGAGCCATCGCCTAGCCACGACCGGGGCAGTGGCTGCGGGCTTCGTGCACCGGACCAGTCGCGCGCTCGACCCACATCTCCACACCCATCTGGTGACCGCCAATGTGGCCCAAGGCCTCGACGGTCTGTGGTCGTCACTGGACACGCGTCGTCTCTTCGCGCACAGAGGAGCGATGCAGGCCGTCTACGAGTCCTCGCTCCGGCATTCGCTCTCCGTGCGGACCGGCATGGCATGGGAACGCCGCACGACCGGTCGGTGGGATCTGGCCGGCGTCGACCCAGTGCTCGAGCGGCTCTTCTCGCAACGAGCATCCGGTATCGAGGAGCACGTGTTCCGCACGGCTGGCGGCCGGACGTCACCAGGGCTCCGACGGGCTGCGTTCCACGCCGACCGCCCGGCGAAGGAACGGGGGCAGACCATCGAGAGCCTCCGGGCAGGCTGGCGGCGCCGGGCCGCTGACCTCGGGCTCGACACAGGGGACCTGGTGCGCCTGATCGGACGCGCTGGCGATGCACCGCGCCGCGAAGGGGTCGATCGATCTGCCTTGTCCGCGCATCTTGAGCGTTCATCGCTGTCGGGGCGCACGGTGTCCGCCCGGGACCTCGTTGCTGCCGTGGCCGAGTCAGCACCCGCGGGCATGGCGTCCGCCGAGGTAGAGCATGTGGTGGCCGCCCTCGGACACGCGGCCCACAAGACGATCGACCCGTCGGCCACGGCTGCCGACAGGGCAGGACCGCATCGGGGCGACCATCAGTGGTCAGCTGGCGACCTCGTCCGGGTGCTGCGCGATCCGCCGCGCGTCGTGGCCGATGCCCTCGATCGATCGGCGAACGCCGACAGACGTGCGGCATCAAGGACCAGGGAGGACCGATCACCGGTGGCCAGGGAGGTCGGGTCCCTGCTTCCCGAAGGGACCGAGGTCGAGCATCGCCGGTCGCGGTCGCGGTCGCGGTCGCGGTCGCCAGAGCTTCGCATCTCCGTGTCCGACTCGTTCGACCGGACCCGCTGACATGGGCTCGTTCGAACCGGCCGCCAAACCTCGGGCGTCACCGCTCGAGTCCGATGTCGTTGTCGTGTTCGAAACGAGGCGACACCTCTCGCTCGATTCGGCGTCCGGGTGCAGTCAGGGACCGCCATGGCTCGCACTCGTGAGCGGGGGCGAGGGGGATCCACTCCGGTTGGTTCCGACGATCGAAGGTCAGTGCGCAGCCGGGCAGCCCTTGGGTGATCTGGTCCGGGGCGAGTCGTCGGCGCCACTGTGTCGACAGCTGCTCGCCCATCTGAGGTCGTCCACCGGTGATGAGGTCGCTGAACGGATGGCCCGAGATCGTCTGCCCACGGGTCACGGAGCGGGTGATGAGCTCGGCATCCCCCGAGAGGACCGACAGGGACTCCAGTGTCCGGACGTCTCCGATCCCGGGAAGGACCACTGTCGTACCGAAGAGCGAAGGGAAGCCCTCCGCCTGCGTGGGCCAGCGGTGACGAGCTTGGGACAGGTCCTGAAAGCAGGCCAACGTCACGAGACCCTGTCCTCCGCCTTCGCTGACCATGGACGGAAGATCGGGCAACGGGGCGATGTTGGCCAGTTCGTCGAGGGCCAGGAGCACTGGTGCACGCTGCATGTCCTGCACCGATGCCGATCGTTGATAGGTGGCGCGTCGAACGTCATCGATCAGTCCGACCACGAGGGGCGCTACCAGGGCTTGGAGGTGTGCGGGAGCTGCGATATACACGGTGTCGCTCGAATCGACGAAGTGATGCGGGTCGAAGTCGGGGTCACAGGTGGCAGCCAGAGCCTCCTCGGATCGGAATCCACCAAGTGCACCCGATGCCGTCGACCAGATTCCACTCAGTTCACGCTCGTCCGTGGTGACGATGCCATCGAGCAGGTCGCGCGGAATCGAAGCAGATGGCCCCGAAAGGATCTGCTGCGCGGGAACTGCCCGGTGCCGATCGACCCAGCCGAGCACCGTGCGCATGTCGGTTCCGTCGATGGCTGCCGCATGCAGGAGAGGAGCGAGCAGAGCTTGGGCCCGTTCCGCCCAGTGGGAACCGCTCGAGTGACTGCTCCCACCAGGCGAACCAGAGAGGACGAACGCGCGTGCGGTCGCCAGTGCCGTCCTCCACGACGTGCACGCAGGCAGCGGCGACCAACGCAGACGATGGACACCCGCACGGTCGGAGACGGAACCGGTCGGGTCGAAGAGGTGGCACGTGCCCACGGCCGAGCGTGCCGTCGCGGTGGCGTCGAGTACGTCGGGTTTCGTCGACGTGGTGACCACGGCGCCACTGGCGGCGAGGATGTTCGGAATGATGAGCGCGGACGTCTTTCCGGATCGCGGGGGACCGAGAACGAGCACCGAATGCTGCGGCTCCGCGTGCCGCCATCCGTGCGCGTCGTGACCGAGGTAGATGCCATGGGTGCTGGATGCATTCGCGTGGACTGCGTCGCGCAGTGCTGCTTCGACGTGTCGTGCGCGTGTTCGCAAATAAAATTTCTGCAATGTGATTCACCTCGTCGTCGTCGTGATGTGGGCGATACGTGCGAGGCGGAGTCGTGCATCCGCGAACGAGCCGGACTCCAGAATAGACAGAAGAACACCTGCAAATAAAGGACAATTTGCCTTTGCTGCGTCGTGACGTTCGAGGTGTCACGACAAGACCAGACGCGTGTTGCCGCGCGCTCGATGTGCGCGCAGTGACGCGCACGCGCGCACGCTCGCGTCATTGGTGCTTGACCTAAGAACAAAAAGCCATTTGGCTTGGGGTTGGTTACGTATCGCTGAGGAGATGAACGTGAACAGATCTCAGCTCGTCCACGCGGTGACCGAGTCGACACAACTGGCTCGAAGCACCGTGGAAGACATGGTCGAGGTTCTGTTCGAAACGGTTATCTCCGAAGTCCGATCCGGGCAGAGGGTGACGGTGGTTGGCTTCGGGACGTTCTCCCCGACCGACCGTGCCCCCCGCGTGGGAAGGAACCCCCGAACCGGGGCAGCGGTATCGATCCCAGCGTCGAGAGGTGTCCGGTTCGCCACCGGTTCGGCGTTCAAATCGGCGTTGAACCCTGAGGAGGGATTGTCCATGGCAGTAGCGAAGAAGACGGCAGCCAAGAAGGCTCCGGCGAAGAAGACGGCAGCCAAGAAGGCTCCGGCCAAGAAGACGGCAGCCAAGAAGGCTCCGGCGAAGAAGACGGCAGCCAAGAAGGCTCCGGCACGCAAGGCTGTCGCTAAGAAGGCTCCGGCACGCAAGACCGCCGCCAAGAAGGCTCCGGCACGCAAGACCGCCGCCAAGAAGGCTCCGGCACGCAAGACCGCCGCCAAGA
>CAININ010000220.1 GCA_903849265.1 uncultured Acidimicrobiaceae bacterium | reverse complement strand
GGGCGGCTTGGTGATCGGCGGATTCGAACCTGAGGCGAAGCCGTGGGTCGCGCCCGACCAGCTCCCGTATCCGTTCGAGTTCCAGCTCCTCGACGAGGATTGGGATCACTTCTCGATCCTCATGGAGAGCGCAATCGAGCGCATTCCCGCCTTGCAGCACACGGGGATCCGCAAGTTCTACAACGGACCGGAGAGCTTCACCCCTGACAACCAGTTCATCTTGGGCGAGGCCCCTGAACTGGCGAACTTCTTCGTTGGGGCCGGGTTCAACTCTGTGGGAATCGCCTCGGGAGGCGGGGCCGGACGGGCACTGGCTGAATGGATCGTCGCCGGTGAGCCGACCAGCGACCTCGCAGCAGTCGATATCCGACGGTTCGCTCCGTTCAACGGGAACAACCAGTGGCTCCACGACCGGGTCGGCGAGATCCTGGGCCTGCATTACAACGTGCCGTGGCCGAACCGAGAGCTCACCTCCGCCCGACCGTTTCGGAGGTCGCCCGCCTATCACCTGCTCGACCAAGCCGGGGCCCTGTTCGGCTCCAAGATGGGATGGGAGCGTCCGAACGTCTTCGCTCCGACCGAAGCAGAGCGCCGACTCGACTACTCGTGGGGCAAGCCAAGCTGGCTGCCGTGGTCGGTCCACGAGCAGCAGCGCACCCGCAACGCCGTCACCGTGTTCGATGAGACCTCGTTCGGAAAGCTCCTGCTGACCGGCCGCGACACGGAAGCACTTCTCCAGCGCCTGTGCACCGCCGACGTGGCTGTCCCCATCGGGAGGGCTGTCTATACGGGGATGCTCAACGAACGCGGGGGCTACGAGGCCGACGTCACCGTCACCCGGACGGCGGCCGATGGCTATCTCCTCGTCACCAGCTCGGCGTCGGTGGTGCGGGACCGGGTGTGGATCGAGCAGCACATCGGCCCGGACGAGCACGTGGCCGTGGTCGACGTCTCGTCGTCATATGCCGTCTACGGGGTGATGGGACCGAGATCGCGCGAGCTCCTCCAGCGCTTGACGCGCACCGACCTGTCCGACGAAGCATTCCCATTTGCCACCAGCCAGGAGATCGACCTCGGTTACTCCACTGTGCGGGCCACCCGGATCACCTATGTCGGCGAGCTGGGCTGGGAGCTGTACGTGCCGACCGAGTTCGCCGTCGGCGTCTACGAGGACCTCATGGACGCTGGCGCCGACCTCTCGGTGACCAATGCCGGGTACTACGCCATCAACTCCCTTCGGCTCGACAAGGGCTACCGCGCGTTCGGCCCCGAACTCACCCCCGACCACAACCCGGTAGAGGCGGGCCTCCGGTTCACCTGCAAGCTCGGTTCAGACATCGACTTCGTGGGACGGCGTGCCGTGGAGCAGGTCATCAGCGAGGGTCCCCGGCGTCGGCTCGTGTCCTTCCGGCTCACCGACCCCGAGCCGATGATGTGGGGAGGCGAACTGGTGCTCCGCAATGGCGAGGCCGCCGGCCAGGTGACCTCAGCGGCCTGGTCGGACACGCTGGGTGCGTGCGTCGGCCTGGCGTACGTGTGGCGCCGCGACCGGGAGCCGGTCACCACCGAGCACGTGGTGTCCGGCTCCTACGAACTGAACGTCGGTGGTGGGATCCACGTCGCGGCAGTGGGCCTGCGGGCCCCGTTCGATCCGGCCAACGCACGAGTCCGGTCATAATGAGGCGGCTGCTCGAAGGAACGGAACGGTGACGTCGCCGAGCGACGCGGCCCCTCGCCCCCGGCTGGCCCGTGCCCGGGCTGCGTTCGCCCGGGGCTTGCGGACCCTCCTGTCCCCAGATGGCCTGCCGACCGGGGCGTCGGTGGAGCTGGAGGCCGCGCTCGGAGACATCGGTCGACAAGCGCTGGCACCCGGCCCCGGTCGACTCCGGCGGATCCGAGCCGAAGTTGCGGCAGCCCCGCCTCGGCTCCTGGACTGGATGTCCACCCAGGTCGTTGATCATCCGGCCGTGCTCTATGACGTGGCCGGAGTCGAAGAGCTCTCCGCTCGCCAGAACCGATCGATCGGCACTGCGGTCGGAGCGCTGCAGTTGGCCTTGCTGGGTGCAGCCTCGGCTTCGACCCTCGAGGGCGGGCCGATCCTGGCGATTGCCATCGACGGGGTCGTCGGCCAGGTGGCCGCGGTGGTCCACGGGGTGTGCGACTGGTACAACACCGGGTCATTCCTCGTTCGAAGGCTCGACGAACTGGGCCTGGCGGTCGAAGTGGGAGAGGTTCGTCGTCTGACCAATGCCGCCTTGATGTCGAAGGGCAAGTCGGTGGACGAGAGGATGCTGGCCCGTTCGACCGAGCTCCGGTTGATCCGCCGGTGGTCCGGGCACGGGCTGGTCGACGCGCTCCCGTTCGGATCGTCGCTCGGCAAGGCATCGGTGCGGGCGGTCGAGCGCATCGACCACACCGACCTGGCCAGGCTCATCACCGTGCTGCGGGCTGGCCCTACGGGTCGGTAGATGCCTCGAGGCCTTTGGAGATCAGCCCCCTAGAGCACCTTGGCCAGGAACGACCGGGTGCGTTCGTGCTGCGGATCGGTGAGGACCTGGGTCGGGTCGCCCTGCTCGACGACCACTCCGCCGTCCATGAACACCACGACGTCCCCTACTTCACGGGCAAACCCCATCTCGTGGGTGACGATGATCATGGTCATGCCTTCGTCGGCCAAGTCGCGCATGACGTCGAGGACATCGCCGACCAGTTCGGGGTCGAGGGCGGAGGTCGGCTCATCGAAGAGCATGAGCTTGGGATCCATGGCCAGGGCCCGGGCAATGGCCACCCGCTGCTGCTGTCCCCCGGAGAGCTGGTTGGGGTAGGCGTCGACCTTGTCGGCCAGGCCGACCCGATCGAGCAGCTGGCGGGCCCGGTCCTTGGAGGATCCGCCGGGCGCCTTCTTGACCCACAGGGGCCCGGACGTGATGTTGTCCAGGACGCTCATGTGGGGAAAAAGGTTGAAGCGCTGGAACACCATGCCAATTTCGGCGCGCTTGCCGCACACCTCGTGGTCTTTCAGCTCGTAGAGCCGGTTGCCGCTCTGTCGATAGCCGACCAGCTCGCCGTCGACCGAGAGCGCACCCCCATCGATCTTCTCCAGGTGGTTGATGCACCGCAGGAAGGTGCTCTTGCCTGACCCGGAGGGTCCGATCAGGCAGAGGACCTCACCTCGCTGGACGGTCAGGTCGATGCCCTTCAGGACCTCGAGCCGGCCATAGGCCTTGTGGACCCCGATCGCTTCCACCATTGGCACGCCATCGGGCGATCGTGCGGGCTGCGGTTGGTTCGCGTGCGTGCTTTCAGTCATGGGGGGCCACCCATGGGACCTCGGACAGGGCCGGAACGGGCTTGGCCCGGACATGGTGCAGGCTCATCTTGAGGCGCTGGAACGGCGTAGGCGGAAGGGCCCGTGCGGCCCCGCGTGCGTAGTACCGCTCCACGTAGAACTGCCCGATGGTGAGGATCGAGGTGAAGAAGAGATACCAGAGGCTGGCTACCACGAGGAGGGGGACCACCTCGTAGTTGGTGTTGGAGATGTTCTGGGTCGCCTGGAACAGGTCGACACCGGAGATGACCGACACCAGCGAGGTCGTCTTCAGCATCGAGATGGTCTCGTTGCCGGTGGGCGGGATGATGATCCGCATGGCCTGGGGGAGGACGATCTTGCGCAGCGTCAGCCCCTTGGACATCCCGAGCGATGCGGCAGCCTCTGTCTGCCCCTCGTCTACCGAGATGATCCCGGCCCGGACGATCTCGGACATGTAGGCACCCTCGTTGAGGCTGAGGCCTAGTGCCCCGGCGACGAAGGAGGTGATCAACGTCGTGGAGTTCAACGTGACCAGTGCCGCTCCGAAGGGGACTCCGAGAGTGAGATGGGTGTAAAGGTAACTGATGCCGACATACCAGAAGGTGAGCTGGACCAGCACGGGTGTACCCCGGAAGAACCAGATGTAGAGCCAAGCCGATCCCGACAGCAGGCGGTTCGGCGACAGGCGCATGACGGCCAGGATGATGCCGATCACCACGCCGGCCACCATGGCGATGACGGTCAGCTCCAAGGTGACCACGATCCCCCGCAGCACAGGGGTGGCGAACAGGTAGTGGCCGACGACGGCCCACTGGAACCGCCCCTCCCGGGTCCCGCCCCGCACCACGTGGGAGAACAGGAGTGAGTTGACCAGCATCGCCACCAGCACGAGGATCACCCCGCTGGTCACCCATCGCCACGGGTGGCGTACCGGGACGATCTTCATGGATGCTCTGTCCCGGGAAACTCCGGCATCAGGTTTGGAGAGGCCGGCGGGTCCGGTCATCGGCGTGCCTTGCGCGTCCCGCACCGCTCCTTAGCTGGTGGCGCCGTTGATGGTCGCCGTCGGCAGCGCGCCGGACTGCAGGCCCCACTTGGTGAGGATCTGGTTGTAGACGCCGTTGGCGATCAGTGCGTTGACTGCGCCCTGGACCGAGGTGGCCATGCCGTTGCCCTTGGGGAGGGCCAGACCGTACGGGGCCAGGTTGAAGGGCGAGCCGGTGTTCACGAACACGCCGTTCGAGGTCGACACGATGTAGGCGGCCACCGGGGAGTCGGCAAAGCCGGCGTCTGCGCGTCCGCTCGATACGGCCAGGTTGGCTTGGCTCTGGGTGTTGAAGGTGAGGACGGTGACCTTGGCCTTTCCGGTGGCGCTGCACTTGACGGCCTGTGCCTTGGCGTCGGTCTCCTCGGTGGTTCCGCTCTCGACGGCGACCGAGTGGCCGCACAAGGCCACGATGCCGTCGAGCGTGATGTTGCTTCCGGCCTTCACGTAGAAGGCTTCACCTGCACTGAAGTAGTCGACGAAGGAGACGACCTTCTGTCGGGCGAGCGTGTCGGTGAAGGACGACGCCCCCATGCCGTACTTGCCGGCCACGATTCCCGGGATGATGGTGTCGAAGGTGGCGTTGACCAGCTTCGCCTTGAGGCCGAGCGTCTGTGCGATGGCATCGGAGAGATCAGCATCCATGCCCACGATGGTGGTGCCATCAGGGGCAAAGAACTCGTTGGGTGGGTACGAGGCGTCGAGTGCGACGGTCAGCGTCCCAGCTGACTTGACCGAGGACGGCACGGCGGCGGCTAGGGCCGGATTCGCAGGCTGCGGCGGGATCACTGTGGTCGGCAGCGGTGGTGCGGTGGTCGTAGGAGCCGAAGCGGCCGTCGTGGTCGTCGAACTGCTCGAGTTGCTCGAGCAGGCCGCTGCGCCCAGCGCCACGGCCGCCAGGGCCAACGCCACGGCCGCCCTCTTCATCCCACGATTCGAACTGCTCACCGGTAAACCTCCGCTATTCCTGATTCGCTTAACGCAAGTGTGTCACGCCCGCACCACAGATGTTCCTCATCTGCTCTTGACGGTCTCCAGGCCCACGCTGGCGCGGAACTCCCGGCCGTCGGAGTGACCGGCCGGGAGTTCTGATGCTCCTGGATCAGAAGCGTCAGACGGAGACCGGCTCCGGTTCTGAGACCGTGTCATCTGCCCGAGGCGGACCACCTGAGCTGGCGGAGCCACCCGGACCGCCCTCGACCTCGCGATAGTGGTTGCGCCAGATCAGCCGGTAGATACGGGTCCACCGAGGTATCGACCGCAGGCCCGGGATGAACGGCACCACTGCCAGCAGCGCAGTCAGGCCGATCATGATGGAGAACACCATGATGTCGGCGTTGTCAGAGCTGCCGATCGGGCCGACCTGGTACCAGAGGGTGTACAGCCACAGCCACGCCTGACCCGGGTACTGGCCCGTCTCGTTCATCATCCCCCATTGGTCGCCCGACAGGTGCTGGGCGCTGCCGAGGTTGGCGAAGAAGTCTCCGTCGGCGATGAACAGGAGCGGCTTGGTGTAGTCGGTACCGTAGAACTGCCGTGAGCTGAGCAGGGCTCCGTCGAGAGCGCCGCTGCGAGCCATGGCAGTAAGACCACCGATGATGGTCCCGACGGGGCCGTAGTCACCCGGCGGCACCACCAGTTTGCCGTCGACCATCGTGGCGTC
>CAININ010000219.1 GCA_903849265.1 uncultured Acidimicrobiaceae bacterium | reverse complement strand
CGTGCACCGCGATGTCGAGGCCGGCCAGTTCGGCCGCGACGTCGTCGACGTGGCCGGTGAAGTCGACCCGCTCGGCGATGCCCAGTTCGTCAGCCAGCGCCATGAGGGTTTCGCCGTAGGCCTCTTCGCCGAAGAGCGCACCGCCGACGATCCTGGCCCGGGCACCGCCGTCGGGAAAGGCCAGGGCGAAGGCCCGCAGGAAGACATCCTGGCCCTTCCACGGACTGATCCGCCCGACGATACCGACGGTGAGTTCGCCGCCGTCCTGGAACCCGTGGCGCCGCGCTGGCAGTTCGAACTCTTCCATCGGGCACGGGTCCCCAATGGCTCGGGCTCGCAGCCGCCGCCCCGTTGCCGGAGGTAGTTCGAGGGTCTGCAGCGTCGCCTGCGAGTTGGTGATGATTCCGCTCGGCAAGATCCGTGCGGCTCGACGGACCATCCCGACAGCGGCGCCAGGCAGGTAGTCAACGGCGATCCGATCGCGGACGTGCCAGACCACAGGGATCCGGGCCAGCCGGCCGGCCACACCGCCGTAGAGGGAGCTCTTGAGCGAGTTGGTGGCGACCAGGGACACCCCGAGCGAGCGCAGGAGCCGGGCCAGCCGCAACGAGTAGCTGGCCGTCGACAAGGCGGCCCGGATCGCGCCCAGGCCGGGAAGGACCGCGGTGCGCGAGAACTCCCGGGTCGAGGTGGCCATGGCCAGGATGTGCACCTCGACGCCCTGGTCGCGCAGCATGCCGGCCAGCGGTCCGTCTTCCCCCAGGATGACCACGGGTTCGAACTCGGTGAGACCGGGAAGCAGCCGGGCCAGGGCCAGCTCGGCGCCCGAGCGCCGGGCGCAGTGGTCGATGAAGGCGACCCGGGGGAGTGGGGGCTTGCCGGTGCGAGTCTGACCGCTCGCCGTTGACCGGTAGAGGGCGATCTGGTCGTCGGCCACTTGTTCCCAAGTGAACTCGGGGGCCCGGGCCAGTCCTGCCGAGCGCAGATCGGACCACAGCCCTGGTTCGTCGAGGAAGCGCACTGCGGCTGAGGCCAGGGCGGCCGGGTCGTTGGGCGCAACCAGCAGGCCGGTGTCAGCGACGACGTCGGGGAGCGCCCCGCTCGCACTAGCCACGACGGGCACTCCGCCAGCCTGGGCCTCGACTACGACCCGCCCGAACTGTTCGATCCAGCTGGGCAGCGGAATCGACGGTACGGCCAAGACGTCGAACCGGGTGTATGTGTCCGGAATTTCTGCCTCGTCCACGTGCCCGTGGAAGGTGACCCGATCGTCGATACCGAGTGACACGGCGAGCGCACGAAGGGCGTCCTCTTCGGGGCCGGTGCCGAACACATCGGCTTCGAGCCGGGCATCGAGCGCCACTGCACGCAGCAGTACGTCGACGCCTTTGTGGGGGATGAGGCGCCCGACGAAGCCGAGCCGCACGGTGTCCTTGGGCGGCTCACGGTCGATCGGGTGGAACCGGCTCAGGTCCACGCCGAGCGGCAGCACGACCAGCTCACCGGCGAACCCCTTGCGCCGCATGATCTCGCCGGCCTCGACGTTGCACGGGTATGCGCCGGCGGCCGCCTGCAGCGCTGATCGCTCGAACCAGCGGAACGGGATCGGGTACCGCTTCTCGATGTTCTGGGCCGAGAAGATAACGAACGGCACGGTAGGGCAGCGCAGCCGCATCAGGAGTCGGACTTCGGCTGCGGCCAGCCCGAACGGCTCTTCTTGCATGTCGATCAGATCCCACCCGCCGGACCTGAGGATCCGCCACAGCGGCCGGGGGTCGTAGAGGAAGAAGTTGGGGTGGTGTCCGACTGTGCGGACGGGCACGACGAAGGTGTCTCCGGACGGCACCACCTCCTGCAGCCTGCCGCCCTCTTCCCAGCGTGCGGCCGACACCAAGGTCAGATCAGCGCCTCGGGCCCGCAGCTGGCGCTCGCGCTCGCGCCACGCGGTAACGACACCGCTCTTCGATATCCGGAGCACCCGCATCCGAGCGCCGCCCGCGGGAGGGCCGGTCGATACGGGGGGACCTGCCACCTGGTGAATCGTACTTCGACCCTGGTGCTTCTCACAACGGCCTGGCAGGTGTGTCGACGCCAGGGCGAGGAGAGTCGCCACTGCGTCCCGATCGACCTCGCCCCAGGTCCGAGCGTCACCGGTAGGGTGACCCGGATGGCCTCACAGGAGTCACCCGTTGCGTCCCCGGTGGTCCACCTCGACGCGGTGCGTGTTGTCCGCGCCGGCACCGTCATCCTCGACGACGTGTCCTGGGAGGTCGGACCAGGTGAACGGTGGGCGCTGCTCGGGCCCAACGGCTCGGGCAAGACCACGCTGCTCCGCATCGCCGGCTCCGCACTGTGGCCCACCAGCGGGGTGGTGGAGATCCTGGGGGAGCGGCTCGGCCGTGTCGATATGCGCGAACTGCGCAAACGCATCACCGTGGTGAGCGCCTCGGTGGGGCGCACACTTCGGCCCGCCCAGCCCGCACTCGACGTGGTGCTCACCGGTCGCTATGCCGCACTCGAGACCTGGTGGCACGAGTACACCGACGAGGACCGGCGGCGGGCGGGCGCCCTCCTGGCCGACGCCGGGTTCGGTGGCGATGCGTTCGGGGCCCGTGCATTCGGCCTGCTGTCCGAGGGCGAGCGCCAGCAGGTGCTACTGGCCCGCGCTCTCATGGGGGACCCCGAACTGATCCTGATGGACGAGCCTGCCGCCGGCCTGGACCTCGGGGCGCGTGAGCGGTTGCTGGGTCGTTTGGCTGCATTGGCCGCAGATCCGACGGTGCCGCCGATGATCCTGGTCACCCACCACCTGGAGGAGATCCCGCCCGGGGTCACTCATGCGGCCCTGCTCCGCTCGGGGTGCATGGTTGCCGCCGGCCCCATCGACCAGGTCCTATCAGATGACGCTGTGTCCGAGGCCTTCGGCGTCGACGTCACGGTGGAGCGTCGGGACGGCCGGTGGTCGGCCAGAGCCCAGACGG
>CAININ010000218.1 GCA_903849265.1 uncultured Acidimicrobiaceae bacterium | reverse complement strand
CGGGCGGACACGTGCCGCGAGCGGGTGGCGAGTGTGTCGGTCGAGTAGGTCACCAGGGAGCTCCGGATAGACAGGCTACCCGCCCATCCGGCCTCGGCCCGGGTCGCCATGGAGTCGCCAGGCACCCGAGCGTCGTCACCCGGTAGGGCCGCTTCCAGCCCGTGGACCGGCGGCTCCGCCAGCGCCGACGGCCGCCCACATGGCGTCCACTGGCGCCTCGAACCCGGTCCACCGCTCGATCTGCAGGGCGGCCTGATGCACCAGCATCCCGAGCCCGTTCGCTGTCATCGCTCCACGATCGCCAGCTGCAGCCAGCCACGGCGTGACCGGGGGGTGGTAGACGAGGTCGACCACGACCTGGTGGGGGCCGAGGAGTCCAGGGTCGATCTGCCATCCGGCCGGACCGCCCGCCACGTCGTCCATGCCGGCTGGGGTGGCGTTCACGATCAGGTCGCACGCCGAGGCATCGTCGGGTGTGCCGACCCGTCCTACCGCTCCGGCCAGCGCCGCTGCTGCTGCGGCTCGTTCTGCCGTGCGGTTCACCACCACCACTTCGGTCGCTCCGGCATCGCTCAATGCAGCGATCACGGCACGAGCGGCTCCGCCTGCACCGATCACCAGGCACCGGTGCCCGGCGGGGTCGAACTGCCCCCCGCGAGCCAGGGCCGCCACCAGGCCCGCTCCGTCGGTGTTGTCCCCCAGCCAGGAGCCGTGCACGTCAGCTACGCAGTTGACCGCGCCGAGCCGCTCCGCCGCCGGCGTCCGCGTCGCTACCGAAGCCGCAACATCTTCCTTATGGGGCATCGTGACCGACAGCCCTTGGATTCCGAGCTCACGGGCACCGACCAGTGCGGCGGCGGCTCGTCCGGGCCGAACCGGGAATCCGACGGAGACCCAGTCGACGCCGAGGTGGACGAACGCTGTGTTGTGCAGAAGAGGCGACAGCGAATGCGCCACCGGGAACCCCATCACCCCGACGAGACGGGTCGACGCCGACAACCCCGTCCGCAATGAGCCGAGGTGCTCGCCATCACCCGTCGCCGCAACTGGTCGGTCGCTCGCCATGTCCCAGTCTCCCCTGCTCAGCCCAGGCCGCGCTTGGCGGCGATGGCTTCGTTCGCCAGCTGCTCGGCATAGGTATTCGAGAACGCCTCGGTTCCGTCGCGCTGGACGACCACGAAGTAGAGCCACGTACCGGCGGGCGGGTGGAGTGATGTCTGGAGGGCCACCTCTGACGGGAAGCAGGTGGGCGTCGGAGGCAAGCCCTTGTTCAAGTAGGTGTTGTACGGGCTCACCGTCTTGAGATCGGCCGTCGTCACCGTCCCGCCGTCGCGGCCGAGGGCGTAGAGCACAGTGGAGTCCATCTGCAGGGGCATGCCGCGCGCCAGCCGGTTGGAGATCACCCGGGCCACCGGGCCCATGTTGGCGGTAAGGACTCCTTCCTTCTCCACGATCGACGCGATGGTGATCAGCTGATAAGGCGTGTAGCCAAGTGCCTGGGCCCGGGCCGCCAGCCCGAGCCTGGCCGCGCGGCCGTCGAATCGGTCCACCATCTGCTGCAGCAGCCGACGGTCGGACACGCCTGGAGGGACCACATAGGTTCCCGTGGCCAGGAGGCCTTCCAAGCTGGTCACCCCGGCGGGCTGCCACGGCGACCGCACCGACCCGTTGGTGGCGGCCCGTTCGAACGCCACGGGATCATGTCCAGGGAGCTGGCCCACGCGGCGTGCGAGCTCGGACACAGTGAACCCGGGCGGGACCGTCAGCGGAAACACGTTGGGCCCTGCAGCAAGGACGCCTTGCACTTGATCGAACGACGAGTTCTGACGGAATGCGTACCGGCCGGACTGGATCCCCGGCAGGCTGTTGAACTGGGTCCAAACCCGGAAGGCGAGCGAGCTGGAGATGACCCCGCGTTGTTCCAAGAGGCCGCCGACGGCGTTCTCTCCGGAGCCGGTCGCCACAGTCACCAGGACCTGGGCTCCCTGGGGCCCTGACGGTGTGGCCTCACTCTGGACCCACAGGTACCCGCCCAACACCACCACGATGCCCGCCACGATGACGATGGTGGCAGCGATCCTCCACGGGTGTCGCGCACGTCCGCCGCTACCGCCTGCATTCCGGCGAGGTGCGACTGACCGGGGTGCCGGTCCGCCTTCGGCCTCGTCGACCGCATCGAGGGGGACGAAGCCATAGGGGACGGCGTCGTCATTGGGTCCAGGGGGAATGGTCAACGCGCTGCCCGCCGCCCGTCGAGCCAGGCCATGAGCATGACTGCAGCGGCCGTCTGATCTACGACCGCTCGTTGGTTGCGCCCCTTCACCCCTCCGGCCCGCAGCTGCTGATGG
Source organism: uncultured Acidimicrobiaceae bacterium (assembly GCA_903849265.1). GTDB lineage: Bacteria > Actinomycetota > Acidimicrobiia > Acidimicrobiales > RAAP-2 > Bog-756. The sequence continues at coordinate 22 of CAININ010000218.1, read as the reverse complement.
GCCGAGACGGTGGTCAGGCGCT
>CAININ010000217.1 GCA_903849265.1 uncultured Acidimicrobiaceae bacterium | reverse complement strand
CGCAAGACCGCCGCCAAGAAGGCTCCGGCACGCAAGACCGCCGCCAAGAAGGCTCCGGCACGCAAGACCGCCGCCAAGAAGGCTCCGGCACGCAAGACCGCCGCCAAGAAGGCTCCTGCCCGCGGCCGGTAGTACCGCACCGCGACAGTTCTGTCGCAGTTGGATCGTCAGTGGGGGCCTCCGGGTCCCCACTGACGCGTTCGGCCCTGGCTGGACCTAGAGCTGGTCCATCAGGTGGAACGCTTCTGCCGCGTCGATGCCGGCGAGCGCTCCGTGCTGCGTCAGCTGCCAGGCGATCTGCGATGCGAACACCTCTCGACTACTGCCGACAGATGCAGGGGCAGCCGCCGGGTCGAGCCCCATGGTGGTCTCGAGCTGGCTGTTGTGGCAGAGGAGGGCTTCGACTTTTGCGTCGATGAATCCGTCCGCTCGCTCGAGATGGTTCGCAAGGTCCGCCTCCCATAACAGGAGCGCTCGAGGTCGGTGCGGTTCGAGTCCGAGTTCGCCAAAGAAGTGCGGGTCGCGGGCGGCCACGATGGCGTCCAAGGTCAGGAAACCTGCATTGCGGTGGTCAGGGTGCAGCCGGTAGCGGCGCCAAGGGTCGTGACCGAGGATCACGTCGGGACGCACAGTGCGAATCAGCCGGGTCACGTCACGTCGGGTGTCGGAATCGTTGGCGAGCTCACCGTCGATGCGCCCGAGGAAGTGGACGCTGTCAGAAGATGCATCTTCTGACGTTGCGTTGTTCGTCCCACTGAGCCGAGCAGCTGAAGCTCGGCACTCGCGCATTCGATCCGCAACCAGCTGCGCCAGGTCTTCGTCCGGGTCCCAACTCCCCTTGGAGCCATCGGTCAGTACGAGGTAGTGGATCTGACATCCAGACGCGGCCCACTTGGCCAGAGTGGCCCCGGCGCCGAATTCGATGTCATCTGGATGCGCTCCGATGGCCAGTGCGCAGGTGGGCGTCTCCAGGTCCATCGTGATCGTCGTCGTGTCGAGCAGGTCGCCGACCGGCAGGCCCGACGATGTGCGTCGGTCCTCGTCCGCGGACCCTCCGTGAGGGTTCGTCACGGGGCGGTCGTCCCCAGCGCGGCAACTGGAACGACGTCCGCTGGTTCGTCGATGTCCCACGCCAGGTCGGGGAGGTCGAGGATCCGCATGGCCAACCCCAAGCGTTCGGCCTCTTGCTGGTGCCGTTCGAACGAACCGGGACCATAGGAGAACCGGAAGCCGGCGTTCGACGGCAGTGCGATCACGTTCGTGCCGTTTCGAAACCTGTCCGGCACCAGGGTGATGCCCGGCGCGTTCCCTACGGCCATCAGCCCACTGGCCATCGGCAGGTCCGCATGTGACACGATCACGTGCTCGACCCCGGCATCGCGAAGGTGGTCGACACCGGCCTCGACGGCCACGTTGAGTCCTCGGCCGGGCTCCCAGATCACGAGCGCTCCCCGGTCACGGGCCCAGTCGGCCACATCGGTGTCGTCACAGACGACAGCGACCGGGAGCGGAAGTGCGGCATCGAGCACCCGTGCCGCCATGGCCCTGGCCAGTTCGGAGCGTTCTGAACCAGAAAGTGCCAGTCCGAGCCGCCCCTTTGCCTCGTGGAAGGCTTTGATCGGGACCAGAACTGCCCGCGTCCCCAGGTCCGGGCTCCGACTCGGCAGGGGCACTACGGGGTCGACCACGTTGTCAGTGTATGCACCCGTTGGTGCCACGCTGCGAGCACGGGTCGGCCTAGGGTGGGATCGTGCCTGAGCATCCGCCGAACTCCCAGGATCCGGAGACCAAGCACGCCCGCATCGAGGCCCTGGCCCGGGTGCGGGCGCTCCTGCACCAACTCGGCTGCAGTGATGAGGAGATCGACAGGGCGGTCGAGGACGATGTGATCGACCTGTTGGTGGTCGACCGCACACTGGTGCCGACCGGGCAGCGCATGACACAGGCCGAGGTGGCGGCACGGACCGAAGTTCCTCTTGAAGTAACCAAGAGGTTCTGGAGGGCACTCGGGTTCTTGGACGTGGGCGATGCCGAACCGGCATTCACCGAGATGGACATCGAGGCTGTCCACATCTTCCAGTCGATGGTCGCGATGGGGCTCGTGGACCTCGACACCGCGGTGCAGATGGCACGGGTCATCGGTTCGTCGATGGCAAGGATCGCCGAGGCGGAGGCGGCTCCCGGGTCGACACCGATTCTGGTCGGGACCGGCGACAGCATCATCGACGCCGACGAGTTCGCCAAGCAGGCGGGGACGTCGATTCCGGCAATGGGGCGGTTGCTCGAATACGTGTGGCGACGTCACCTCCAAGTTGCCACCCGCAGGGCCATGCTCCATCGCACGAGAGGACCCGACGAGGGACTCCGCCCGGTCATGGCTGTCGGATTCGCCGACATGGTGGGATTCACGATGCTGAGCCAGCACCTTGGCGACGTCGAGCTGGCTGCCGTGGTCGCTCGGTTCGAGGAGCTCGCCCATGACACCGTCGTCGCCCTGGGCGGACGCGTGGTGAAGATGATCGGCGACGAGGTGATGTTCGTCGTGCCGACCGCCAACGGGGCAGCCCAGATCGGCCTCAGCCTGGCGGAGGCGTACGCCGGGGACGATCTGCTGTCCGACGTGCGCGTTGCGCTGGCCATCGGCCCGGTGCTGGTGAAGGACGGGGACTTCTACGGACCGGTGGTCAACCTTGCAAGTCGGCTGGTGAACGTCGCCCACCCTGGCACCGTCCTCATTTCCGACGAGTTCCGCGATGCACTCGATGCCGAGGGTACGACTGAGATCGACACCCGTCCGTTGCGCACCCGCAACTTGAAGGACCTTGGTCGGGTCCAGATGTGGAAGCTGCTGCGGGCCGGTACCGAGCCAGGGGCGGACAGCCGACGCACGATGCGGTGGGAGCGTCTAGGCGAAGTGCTCCGCGAACTCGACGAACTGCGCGAGCGGGGTGAACAGCTTCGCCCCGGTGGCGACGGGTCTGCTGTCGAGTCGAACGGTGACGGGTCCGGCATCGAGTCGAACGGCGATGAATCAATCGTCGAGCCGGGCGGTGGCGATGCCGTGGGGCCGCAGGACGAACGACCCGTCGAACGGGGCGATCGGGCTCCCACGTAGGTCCACGAGCCAGCCCGAGCGTTCGGCGATTACTACGGTCGCAGGCGAGGCTGTCGGATTGAACACGCGGACTTCGAGTCCACCACCGTTACGCCGGAGCGACGAGACTTCGGCCCCGTGGACGCTGAGCTGTGTGCCGCGATCAGCGCGGTCGCCGCCACCGAACGAGCCGGACACCTGCAGCGGGACGAGCACGTCGTCGGCGAGGGCGAACGGATCGGAGCCGGTGACACTCAGGGCATAGCGGACGTCCACCGGGCCGATCATCTGCGGCCCAGTGAGTGGGTTCATCGGACCGGCAGGCAGTGGGCGAAGTGCCATCCCGAGACGCGACAGCATCCCGGTGGCACGAAGCAGGGTCAGCGCCAGCGTCGAGGCGACCGGACCCGACCCGTCGGGTGCCTCTGTGATGTCGACCAGCTCGTACTCCAGAAGGCCTTCGTGGGCGATGGTGAGTCCGCCGGCCTGCACAAAGCGCCGGGACGGGAACGTCGGCAGGCCGAACTCCTCGTCGCGACCCTCGGCGGTGAGGCCGCGCTCGACAACCGTGAATGCACACTCGGCCCGTGACCTAGCGGCAGGAACCGGCAGCGGCAGGTGCACCCGCAGCCGGTGGTCCCGAGACGGATTGTCGAAACGGGTGCGCACCCGCACAGCAGGATCGTCCGCCACCAGCTCGAGCGTGGTCGTGACCGTCACCGGTCGGCTGCCCCAACGGGCGTTTGTCGGCCCGTCCACATGTTCGGGCCACTCGTAGGTGGTCACGATGTCCACGGTTCCTCGAACAGGTCCTCGGTCGCCGACGATGACGGTGACTGTGGTCGGAGTGTCGACCAGGTGGTCGTGTGCTGGAGGCGAGTAGTTGTAGGTATCGCCGAGGTCGCCTCCGTCGACGAGCAGGCCGAACCCTGGCAGGCCGTCGAGGGAGAACGTTCCGGTGGCCGGATCGACCATCACGGTCAGCAGATCGTTGGTGATCGTGAGCCCGCCGTCGGGGTCCTCGTCGATGCGCACTCGATGAGAGAGCGGAGCCGGGTCGAAGCGGGACCACCCGAAGCCGGGCACCGACCTCTGGCGGGCGAGGACCCGCCGCACAGGTGGTTGATCGATGATGAGCCGGACCTCGGTCTCGGGGTTAGCCGTCAGCCGGGTGTAAAGCTCCCGTTTGACCTCCTCGACCGGGACGCCGTCGCGCGGCTCGGGTCCGATGACCATGGTGACGTCGAGCCCGGTCTCGTCCTCGGCGAGGCTGACGTCGGTCACATAGCTCTGGTCGTCGATGCGTGCCCCTTGCAGGAGGCCGAGCATGTTGCGCACGGTCTCGCCGTCGAGGGTGATCGACCCCGGCATCCCACTCCGTTCAGACACGACCTGGACATCGGGTCCCGGTTCGCCCACGGCCGGGATCGTCACGTCGACCAGGCCGGAACGGTCACGGGCGGAGGGGTTCACCACCACGGGGCCGGCCGCAGCCATGGATCGACCAATGGCGTGGAGCGCCTGCTCGGTCAGGCCTTCGCCGATGTGGCGGGCCTCGGCATAGCGGTGCAGGACAGCGTCCACGACGTCATCGGCGGAACAGGCGCAGATCGAGTCGTGGGCCGAGTTCCGGATGACGAGAGTCCAGGCCAGATCGAGGAAGGGGGTGGGCCACCGATCGGCAGGCACGAACAGGGCCGACAGCGGTTCGGCCAGCTGCTCGAGGGAACGCTCTGCTCGTGCTGCGGCCTGTTTGACGTCGACTCGGTTGGAGGCCACGCCCATCAGGACGTTGGAGCGGAATCCGGATCGCAGCTCGCCGTGCCACTCGACGAGTCCCTCGGACGACGTCGTGGCCAGGTACTCGGACAACGAGGTGATGGACAGGTGGTAGTCGTCTTGGAGCTCGTTGGCCTCGGCCACGACGCGGCCCAGCCAGGGTTGGGGCCGCAGATGGTCGGACCCGTTCATCAGAAGGATCGGCTGGTCGGGGTCGAGGAAGGAGGCGAACTCCTCTTCCAGGGATCGGAGACGGCGAACCAGGTGCTTGGCGTCCTCGGGCAGGGCCGCTCCGTTGCCGTACCCGGCGACGAGGTACTCCGCCCTGACGCTCGATCCGTCGGGAGCAGTCCACGTGAACGCGGTCTGCTCGATGGCAGAGGGGACACCCCTCCACACGACCGTGTGGCCGAGACCGGCCTGGTCGAGGATCTGCGGCATCTGGGCCACGTGACCGAACATGTCCGGGAGGTAGCCGACTTCCATCACACCGCCGAACGCACTGCCCCGGACGATGCCCTTCTGGAGGTTGCGGATGATCGTCTCACCGGACACCAGGAACTCGTCCATGAGGATGTACCAGGGGCCGACGGTGATCCGTCCGGCCGATGTGAGCGCTCTGATCCGCTGTTCGTTTTCGGGGCGGATCTCCAGGTAGTCGTCGATAACGGCCAATTGTCCATCGAGCAGAAAGTGCCCGTAGGAGGTATCGGACTCCAGGAGATCGAGCAGCTCGTCCACCAACCGGACCAGCTTCAGCCGATACGTCTGGAACGGGTCGTACCACTCGCGGTCCCAATGGGTGTGAGGAACGATGGCGACCCGGCGTCGCCCGCCTCCCGGACCCGGATCACTTCCGGGGGGCGTCGGGCTCACGGCTCGAGGTTTCCGTACTCAGCCTCGTATGCCTGGAGATCAGCGACGAGCCGATCGGCATCCGCGGCAGTCTGCTCAGTGGCACGCCCGAGCCGTTCGGCGTAGAGGGCAGCGCCCAGGTCGTGGAGCATCCCGTCTGCCTTGTGCTTGGCCGTCGCCTGGTCCAACTTCTCCTGGCCGGCTTTGGTCGCCTCTGTGGCCTTCGCCAACCCCACTTCGGCCTGAGCCTTCACCTTGTCCATGAATCCCATGACGCCTCCTTGTGATCGATCCGCCAACGATGAACTAAGACTAGAACCCAAGCACGGGACTGGGACGACCAGAGGACACCCGAGTGCCCCGCCGCTCTCCCGACGAACAACACCGCCCTTCCCTTCCCGAACCCCGAGGAGCCGACCCTGCGTCCCTGGCATGACCATCTCGAGGCGGACGACCCATTGGTCCTCGGCGGCGACCAGGCAGCGGCTGGATTGGCCGCTGGTGGAACCCTTCTGCATTCGTGGTCTGCGCAGTGGAGGTCAGCTCCTGAGTCGCCACTATGGAAGCAAGGCGATCGCTGGTGGACGGCCGGTGAGTTCGACGAGGCCACCCGGCGGGCGGCCGGGCGTCTGCGTGCCGCGGGGCTGGAGTCCGGACAGCGCGTGGTGTGGTCCACCTCTTCCAGTGTCGACTCGCTGGCAGCCCACGTTGGCGCGTTGCGGGCGGGGCTGGTGGTCGTCCCGGCCAACACCGCCTATACCGAGCCAGAACTCGCCCATATCGTCCGTGATGTTCGGGCGTCAGCGGCGATCGTGGAACGGCCGGACCAGGCCGACTGGGTTCGTGCGGCCTCCGCTGGCGGCATCGTGGTCACCGGTCCGTCCCTCGATCTGCCTGATGGCGACCCAGGGGACCTGGACCGAGCGGGCCCTGATGACCCGGCACTGATCTGCTTCACTTCCGGCACCACGGGCGCTCCCAAGGGCGCAGTCCTGCGGCACCGCAACCTTTTGGCTGCAACGGAGTCGGTCACACGGGCGTGGAGGATGACGCCCGAGGACCGGCTCATCCACTGTTTGCCGATCTTCCATGCGCATGGTCTTGCCGTCGGGGCCTACGGCACCATGACCGCAGGCGGATCGGCAGTCCTGCTCCCCGGGTTCGACCCGGTGGCCGTGGTGGACGCGGCCCGCAACGATCGGGCATCTCTGTTCTTCGGCGTTCCCACGATGTTCCACCGGCTGGTCGGCTCCGGTCGAGCTGGAGAGTTGTCGACGTTGCGCCTGTGCGTGTCCGGTTCGGCCCCGCTTCCAGCCGACCTGCACGCCGCCGCCACGGCCGCCATCGGGAGCACCGTGCTCGAACGCTATGGAATGACTGAGACGTTGATGAACACCTCCAATCCGTATGAGGGTGAGCGTCGGGCCGGAACGGTCGGGTTTCCGCTGCCGGGAGTGGAGGTGCGGCTCGACGACTCCGGTGAGGTGCTCCTTCGGGGTCCGAACGTGTTCGACGGCTATTTCGAACGCGATGCGGCGAACGCAGAGGCGTTCCGCGACCTCGGTGACGGAGGAGGCCGGTGGTTCGCCACCGGTGACCTCGGGGCCGACGAAGACGGCTACCTCGTGATCCGGGGCAGATCCAAGGAGCTGATCATCTCGGGCGGGTTCAACGTCTACCCGACCGAGGTGGAGGATGTCCTCCTCCGACACCCCGGGATCCGCGAGGTGGCAGTGACGGGCACTGCGTCCGAGGAGTGGGGAGAGGTGGTGACGGCCTGGGTCGTGACCGATGGAGATGCTCCGACTGCGGATGAGCTTCGTGCGTTCTGCCAGGGACTGCTTGCTTCCTACAAGCAGCCACGCCTGGTCCGGGTCGTCGATGCGCTGCCTCGCAACGCCTTGGGCAAGGTGGTTCGCGGCCAGCTCGGGTGATCCGGATCAGGAGCGCTGTCGGGCGATAGGTTGCGCGTGTGGCCCCCGACGAACTCGCACGCGTGCCCAGTGCTCATATCCCGGCTGCCACCCGCCGAGCGACCCGTCGGCCCGGACCGACACTTCGCACGGAACGGAGGCTCCTGCGCGGCGGGATCACCAGGTTGGCGGGCATGGACGAAGTGGGCCGCGGTGCTCCGGCCGGTCCGGCCACCGTCGGTGTGGTCGTCGTCGACGACGGGAGTCCACCAGCCCCGCTGGGCGTCCGAGACTCCAAACTGCTGCGCCCGTCGGCCAGAGAGTCGCTGGTCCCCGTGATCGAGGTCTGGGCGGTGGCGTGGGCGGTGGGACACGCCGAGCCGTGGGAGGTCGACCAGTTCGGCGTCACCGGAGCACTGCGGCTGGCCGGCCTACGGGCGCTGTCGCAACTCGCCGTTCCTCCGGACCTGGTGCTCCTCGATGGTGCACATGACTGGCTGTCCCCGTCCGTCCACGAAGGCATGTCGCGGGCACAAGCAGATCTGTCATGGGTGCCAGTCGTCACCAAGGTCAAGGCCGACACCACGTGTGCGTCGGTGGCAGCGGCCAGCGTGTTGGCCAAGGTGGCCCGCGATGCGATCATGGTGGGCTTGGCCCAAGAGCATCCGGACTACGGATGGGACGTGAACAAGGGATACGGGACAGCGGTGCACATGGAGGCGCTCGGCCGGCTGGGTCCGACGTCCCAACACCGGCTCTCCTGGCGGCTTCCGAACATGGACGGGAGCACCTGAGCGCTCGGGCGCCGCTACGTGTGCAGAGTCCCGACGATGCGCTCGATGTCGTGGAGGTGGTGGACGCACTCGTGGAGGGTGTGCTGTGCCAGCCACAGGAGCGTCCGTGCGGACGGCTGCGGGTAGTTGTAGATGCAGGTGCGCGCCCATCCGTCATCGGTCACGCCGTAGAAGGCCCCTGCGGCCAGTCCGATGGCGAACGCGATCTCCGTGGCGACTTGTTCAGGAGACTCGTCCGCGTATCGGGCCAACACGGCCCGCTCCTCCCGGTAAATGGGCACAAAGGAAGGCTCGTCCTCGACGAGGGCCTGGAACAGGCGCTCGCGCTGCGCCAACAGGACATCGCGCACGTGGCATCCGTACTCGACCGGTGACCAGACGCCGGGTGCCGGACGTCGGATGAGGACGTCCGTCCTGTCCGTCCCGAACCACTGATCGACCAATACCGTGCGGTAGCCGCGGCTCAGTGACCGGAGTTCTGCAGATACCGACCTCGGGTCATGCGCTTGATACGTGAACGAGCAGTTGTCGCAACGGTCCATCCGAGCATCGTCCCACCCCGGCCAGGATGGCGCCAGGGTGTGCCGCTTGCTCTCTCACCCGAGGCGCCTACTTCGGTGCAGGGTCCTTCGGTAGTCCGAGGACCCGCTCCCCGATGATGTTGCGCAGGACTTCGTCCGATCCACCCGCGATCCGCATCCCAGGGACACCCAGCAGGTACTGGTTCCAGGCGTAGGTTCCCCAAGCTCCGGTGTCGACCACGAGCTTCGGTCCGAGCATCGACGACAGCGCCTCATGGGTGCGGATCATGTTCGCCGTCAGAGCCATCTTGCCCAGTGACATCTCGGGGCCGGGCAGCTGGCCGGCAGCGATCTTGGCCATGGCCCGCCGGTTCGTGTACCCGGACACACGCTCGTTGATGATGATCTGGGCCAGCTGCTGACGGACCAGGGGGTCTGTGTCGGTGCCGGTGACCCGGGCCAGCTCGACGAGCCGGGCGGAGGCCGGGAGCCCCACGCCGCCTTCGCCACCGCCGATGGCGGCCCGCTCGTTCATCAATGTCGTGAGCGCGACCGTCCACCCTCCGTTCACCTCACCGAGGAGGTGCGACTCGGGCACGCGGACATCGGTGAAGAACACCTCGTTGAACGAGGCACCACCGGACATCTGACGGAGCGGGCGCACCTCGACGCCGGGGGCGTGCATATCGACCACGAACCCGGTGAGGCCACGGTGCTTGGGCAGGTCCGGGTCGGTTCGGCAGATGATCTCTCCGATGTCGGCCACCTGGGCGCCCGAGGTCCAAACCTTCTGCCCGTTGATGATCCACTCGTCGCCGTCCTTGACCGCCCGGGTCTGGAGCGAGGCGAGGTCCGATCCCGAGGACGGCTCGCTGAAGAGCTGGCAGGCAACGAGGTCCCCCCGCCAGAGTTTGCGCAGGTAGGCCGCTTTCACCTCGTCGGTGGCGTGGGCCAGGATCGTGGGAGCGACCATACCGAGACCGATGCCGTAGATCGAGAGCGACGGCGTCTGATAGTCGGACGAGACCCGCCCCCAGATCCGCTGGTAGTCCGAGGACAGTCCGCGGCCGCCGTACTCGGTCGGTCCGGTGATCCAGCCGAAGCCGGCATCGAACACCTGCTGGGCCCAGGCTCGGGCTGCAGCCAGGTTGGCCAGCTCTTGCTCGGGGGTGCGCTCCGGAAACAGGCTGACGTTGTCCGACCCCTGACCCCAGACGAAGGTCTCTTCGGGCCGCCGTTCGGCGTTGGCGTCCAAGAATGCCAAGGCATCGGCCTCGAACTGCTCTGGCGTGGGGTCGGCTCCGGTGGCCGAAGGACCGAGGTCGTTGACAGAGGTGGCGGTGGTCATGATCGGAATCCCCTTGGAGTCGAAGCCGGGCCCTCTCGGGCGTTCGTCAGCGTAACCCCGGACGACGAGCGATAGGTAAGCCGCTGCCCGCTCGGCACCACCACCCTGTCTCAGCCAGCGAAGCGGAGGGTGACGAACCGTTCGATCAGGTAGTAGGCCGTCGGAAGGAACAGGGCGAAGAGCAGCCGCTCGAGCCATGGGTGGCGCTCGCACCAGGTGGCGAGCACCAAGAACAGCGGAAAGACCACGAGCACCTCGCGGCCGGTGCTCTCGAGCACGGTGTTGCAGGCGAACAGGGCGGTCGCCAAGACCAGGAAGAGCGCGTACGACCGGCGCAGGTGGGCGAAGGCGGAGATGGTGGCGACGATCATGAGCACGAGCGTCACCGTCGAGATCAGCTCATCGGTGCTGGCCACCGAGGTATCGAGGAACCGGAGGTGCCACAGGTCGCCCCCGGTCCGGGTGACCATGTCCCACGGCCAGGCGAGCGACCGCTTCCATCCGGCCTGCGCATGGACGAAGGCCAGGGGGTCGTCGAATCGGATCGCACAGAACACCATCCAGCCGGCGATGGCAGCGACGGGGGCCCCATCAGGGCGGCGCCTCGTGTGACCCATGCCTTCGGCGGCTCCGGGTCGCTGCGGTACGCGACCCAAAGCTCGTAGGCCAGAGGAACGAGGACCAACAGCAAGTAGTACTTGGTGACGCTGGCAGCCGCCACCAGCAGGCCAGCAACTAGCCACCGGTGAGACCTGGCAGCGACGAACGCCCACACCACCAGGGCGAGGGCGACCGATTCCGGGTAGCCCACCAAGAAGAAGAAGGCCAAGGGCCATGCCACGGTCAAGACGACCGTGCGGTCGGCAACCGTCTCGGAATAGTCGAACGAGACGAGCCGCTGCAGGCCGGTGAGGGCGGCGACAAGTGCGAGGAGGCCGACCAGCAGTCCGCTGTTGGCGGCACTGATACCGGTGACCGCGTGCACGATGCGTTCGAGGAACGGAAACAGTGGAGCGAACGCGATCGAGTTCTGCGCACCGGGGGTGATGGGGCCGGACGGGTAGCCGCGCACGGCGATTGCCGCGTACTGCCCGACGTCCCACTCGAAGAGGACGGAGTCGAGCACCCCCGGGGTCCGCGCTATGACGTGGGGGAAGTCGGAGCCGTACTTCGCCACCAGGGCGATCAGCCCGGCCATGATCCGCAGGACTGCCGTGCATCCGATGGCGATGGCCAGTGGTCGCCGGTACCGGGTCCACACCGTCGAGATGCCCCCAGGGGGATGGGCCTCAAGGTCAAGAAGGACGTCGTCAGTCACCGGAGCGGGGTCCGAACTGTCGGGGAGGGGATCGATGGTGCTCACGGATCGGAGGGTGACCGAAGGTCCACCAAAGGGGCAGTGCGCACGCCCGCAGTGTAGGCCCGGCGTCCCTAGTGAAGGTGCTGGCCCGCTGGCGTCAGGCGGAAAGTGCGAAGGCTATCGCCGGAGGGTCATCGCCTGAGGTAGACACTTGACGTGGCATACCTTCTGGCCGTGCTGGCCGCGTTCGCCAACGCCTTGAGCGCCATCTTCCAGCGGATCGGGGTCCAGAACGCCCCTTCCGACACGGTGATGAGCATGCGGCTGATCCGGTATGCCTTCTCTCACCTCATCTGGTTCGCCGGTTTGGGAATGATCGCGGTCGGCTTCCTCTTGCAGGCGTTTGCGCTGAACTTCGGCCAGTTGAGCGCGGTCCAGCCCATCGTCACAGCGGAACTGCTCTTCTTGGTCCTGATCCTCGGGGTCTGGTTCCGGTATCACCTGGGTTGGCGCGAGTGGGGCGGCTCGGTGGCGGCAGCCGGCGGGCTCGCCACCTTCCTCGTCGTAGCGGCGCCGGGCGGAGGTGACGTCGTACCTAGCGAGCACACGTGGATCGTGACCTTCTCCGTAGTCTGCGGCGTGTCGGCAGCCTGCGCCAGCCTCGGGTTCGTTGGGCCCCGGTGGTTCCGAGCAGCGATGTTCGGGGCGTCGGGAGCGGTCCTGTTCGCGCTGTCAGCTGCATTGACGAAGCAGCTGACGAACCTGATTTCGCTCGGGTGGAGTCATGTATTCACCAGCTGGGATCCCTATGCGCTCCTGGCTACGGGTGTGGTCGGCCTGTTCTTGATCCAGAGCTCGTTCCACGCCGGTCCGATTACTGCGTCGCAGGCCTCGCTCACCATCGTCGACCCGATGGTCAGCGTCGCCCTCGGCATCTACTTGTTCCATGACCGGCTGCACACGTCCGGGTGGCACCTTCCGGTCGAGTTCGTCGCCATAGCGGTCGTGGTGTTGGGCGTGATCCTGTTGTCCACCTCACCGTTGGTGGCAGGGGCGAAGGACGAATCAGGTAAGGGCGACAAGCTGGTGCGCCAGTCCCAGACATCGAGTTCCGCCGACCCGCTCGAATCGCCTGCCTGACTCGGGCTGGCACGAGCTGGCTCGGTCGGGCTCGGTCGGGCTCGGTCTGGCTCGGTCAGTTCGGCCCCAGCACCGACCGCACTGCCTCGTCGAGGTCTGTGTGGGCGAAGGCGAAGCCCGATGCGATGAGCTTGGCCGGAAGGACCCTTTGGCTGCTCAGCACCATGTCGGTCGCCATCTCCGTCCCGAGGACCAGCTTCAGTGCAGGTGCAGGGACCGCGAAGAACGAAGGCCGGTGCAGCGCAGCACCCAGTGCCTTTGCCAGCGCTGCGTCCGTGGCGGGCGCCGGTGCCGTGGCGTTGACTGGACCCGCAAGTGTTTCGTCGACCAGGCATTGGATGATGGCCGCCACCTCGTCGTCCAAGGTGATCCAACTCCGGTACTGGTGGCCCGACCCGACCTTTCCGCCGACGCCCATCCGGAACAGGGGCAGCTGCTTGCCGAGTACGCCGCCGTGGGCGCTGAGGACGATCCCGGTCCGCAGCAGCACGGTTCGGATCCCGGCAGCAGCAGCCGGCTCGGCCGCCCGTTCCCACGCCACGCAGACGCCAGCCAAGAAACCGGTGCCGGCAGGGGACTCCTCGTCCAGGACGTCTGCACCACGGTCGCCATAGAAGCCCACCGCAGACGCGCTGACCAGGACGGGTGGCGGCGTGGGCAGCGCCACCAACGTGTCGACGAGCAACGTGGTCGAGAGGTTGCGGCTGTCGGCGATGAGCTGCTTGCGTGCCGGGTTCCACCGCTTGTCGCCCACGCCGGCACCCGCTAGGTGGACGACGCCATCGAACGGGCCGGCGGCCACGAGCCCGTCGACGTCGATCGTGCCGCGTGCGGGGTCCCAGGCGACATCGGTCACGGCGTCGGGGCCTGGGTTGGCACCTGTGGCCGGAGTGCCTTTCGCCGGAGTGGCCTTGGCTGGCACTGTGCGGACCAGCCGGGTCACCAGGTGCCCATCACCGACGAGGGCGTCCACGAGGGCGGTGCCGATGAGCCCGGACGAGCCGGTGAGGAGGACGCGCATGAGTCCGTTCTACCCGGCCGGTGTGCTCGGGCGTCCACGGACGCCGCCGTCAGCCAGGGCCACGGCGTCCCTGACGAACCGAGCGAATGCGTCCGGATGGGTCAAGTGAGCCCCGTGGCCGGCGCCGTCGAACTCGACGAGTTTGGAGCCGGGCACGTGCTCGAGGAGCCACGTCACCGCCTCGCGGTGGTGGGGGAGCGATGCCGTCCCGCGTCCGAACACCGCGGGGATGGTGAGCGCTGCGATGTCGAACGGAGCATCATCGCGGCGGAGCGCGGCGATCTCGGCTGACAGTGCCGCGCCGTCGGCCCTGCGGGCCTCCTTGGCCTCTTCGGGGAGCCGGTCCCATGCCGAGTCGCCCACCATGCGCCGGAAGAACCGCTCAGCCACCATGCCGTGATCCTCATCCGCCCTGCGTGGAGTGCTCCCGGATCTACCGCCGCGTGTCGCCCATGACCCCAGCCACGGCAGCGGGGGCTCGTATGCGGCGACGGCCAGGATGGAACCGGGACCGTCTGCACCGAGTGCGGCACCGAGTGCGGCACCGAGTGCGATGACGCCTCCGTAGCTGTGACCCACGACCACTGCCGGGCGGCCGTCGATGACTGCGACGAGGTCGGCGATGTGGCGGTCGAGGGCCGACAGATCCGCCAGCAGGGGTTCCCCCGGTGCAGCGTCGACGGGCGCACTGTCGACCGGAGCAGCGTCGACGGGTGCAGCCTCGATGGGGGCAGCGGTGCGCGACCGGTGGTAGCCCCGGCGGTCGTAGGCCAGGGTGTGTAGGTCCTTCAGACGCCGGGTGACTCTGGCGAAGCTGCCGGCCCGGTCGAGGGAGCCGTGGACAAGGACGACGACGGGCCCATCGCCAGCGGCCCCGGCGGGGATGTGCTCAGAAGTGGCGAGCAGGTGGTCGACGGACATGTTCAGCCAGCCTGCCAGGGTCGTCTCGAGGAGGCGAGTCGGGACTCACGCAGACCTGCGCGACCCGTGTGGCCGAGTGTCTCCGAAGTCCGAAACCGCCCAGTTCAGGGGTCCAGAGCGACATATGCACACATTGGACCTCCGGATCGTGCATTGTTAGGGCTTCCATTTGACCAAGGAGAAACAGTGCCCCTGACCAAGACCGATCTCATCGCAGCCGTCGCAGCCCACACCGGCTCGACCTCCAAGGACGTCGCCACTGTGCTCAGCGGCCTCGAGGATGTCATCACCGCCAACGTCGCAAAGGGCGAGAAGGTCGTCATCACCGGCTTCCTGACCTTCGACCGCGCCCAGCGCGCCGCTCGCACCGGCCGCAACCCGCAGACCGGCGAGGCCATCAAGATCAAGGCATCGAAGAGCCCCAAGGTGTCCGCTGGCGCAACGTTCAAGAAGGTCGTGAACGGAGTTTCCCCGGCCCCCAAGATCAACAAGGCCAAGTAGTCCAGACGTTCGGGGCGGTCCGGGGCAAGTCCCTGGGCCGCCCCTTCGTCGCGTCCGGACACAGGTCGGCCAGGATCACACGGCCCGATCCGGTTAGAGCTGTCCGATGGCCTTGTGCGTTTGAGGCACGACCCGGACCCGGGGATGGATGCGCAGGGCCCGCTCGTGCAGGTCGAGCACCTGTGCGGGCGACGGAGCGGATGTGGCCGTAGCGAACGGGGTCAGCGGCTGGAGGAAGATCTCTATGCCGACCGCCGACGCAGAGGATGCCGCGGCCACTTGAGCCACGCCGGCATCGAACTCGTCGAGGTCGGTCTCCCCGCTGATCACGATCTTGACCCACGTAGTCGCTCCGGTGTCTAGGGCGGCTGCGAGGAACCTCGACTGCGTGGTTGGGGCAACTGTTTCGCCGTCGACGCTGCGGAGCTTCAGGTCCATGCTGATGTAGGCCAAGTCGCTTCCGATCTTGCGCAGGGGCTGCACGAGCGTGCCGTTGGTCTCGAGCATCACCGGCCAACCCTGCGAGGCGAACGCCGCCGCCAACTTCTCCACTCGGGAGCCCTGGAGCAGTGGCTCACCGCCAGTGAGGCTGATCGAGTGATGAGGGACCTGTTCCCATAGGCGGCTGACGGCGTCGACCACCAGGTCTATGGCCAGGGGGCTGGATTCGGTCTGCCAATCGCGCCGCCCGGCCGTCGCCTCGATGCGGCATGGCCCGGGCCGTCGTTCGAGTGCCTCGGGCTGGTCGCAGTAGGTGCAGCGGATGTTGCACCCGGTGAGGCGGACGAATATCTGGCGTTCGCCCACGAGGGCGGCCTCCCCCTGGATGGCGGAAAAGATCTCGGAAACCAGGATGTCCCTGGGGCCTGACGTCGTGCCAGCGACGTCGACGCTCGTGGTGATGCCGGGGTCTGCGGAACTCATGCCAGGGCAGGATCGTCGATGCCAGCGGACCCGAACCCTTGAGCGCGCAGCACGCAGGCGTCGCACTCTCCGCACGGGTGGTCGCCCCCTTGGTAGCAGGACCAGGTGAGGTGCAGCGGTGCATCGTGTGCGATACCGAGGCGGACGATCTCCTCTTTGGACTGGTCGATCAGCGGCGTCCGAATGGCGATCGGGTCTCCCTCGACGCCCCGCTTCTGTCCTGTGGCGGCCACGCCTCGGAAGGCCTCGATGAACTCGGGGCGGCAGTCCGGGTAGCCGGAGTAGTCGATTGCATTGACCCCGATCCACACAGCGTCAAGACCTCTGGCCTCGGCCACGCCGAGGGCGACGGCCAAGAAGATGCTGTTCCGGGCCGGGACATAGGTGATCGGGATGCCGGCCGTGGACCCGGCTGCAGGGATGTCGATCGAGGGGTCGGTAAGAGCCGACCCGCCCCAGGCCGACGTGTCGAGCCGGACGACCAGGTGCTCGGCCCCGTAGTGCCCGGCGACCCCTGCGGCCCGGTCGAGCTCGGTGCGGTGGCGCTGTCCGTAGTCGAACGTCAGGGCGAGGGGAGGCCGATCAGACTCCCCAGTGGCCAGGGCCATGCATACAGTCGAGTCGAGGCCACCGGAGAGCACGACGAGGTTGCCGGGCGACATCACGCGCTGACGTCGGAGACAGGTCCGGCGTCTGCACGGAGGTCGACCCAGGAGTCCGTCGTCTCCCACAGCCGGAGTGCGGCGAGGTCGAGCCCGGCCCCGGTCAGGAGCTCCCACGCCAGGTGGGCCAGGAGTTCGGCTGTGGGGTTCTCGAGTACCTCGTTGAGGTCCCGGTGATCCCACTGGTCGATGACCTGGGTGCGGACGATGTCCTGCAAGGTGTCGAAGTCGAGGACGACACCGTTGGTATCGAGCGGCCCTTCGACGGACACATCGAGACGGTAGGAGTGGCCGTGCAGGTTGCGGCACTTCCCTGGATGCCATGCCAGGTGGTGGGCAGCCTCGAATCCGAACGTGCACGTGACTCGGGTACGCGGTGCAGTCATGAGGCGAACGCTAATCGACCGGTCACTCCGTTCGGCCCGGGCCGTTGTCGCACTGGCCTCCCGGTAGGATCGGTGCCAATGGACAACCCTGAAGGTGCAGACGCGACAGTGCGAGGCCAGGCCGCCGCCGGCACGGGGGCATTCGGTCCCAACGCCTGGCTGGTCGAGGACATGTACGAGCGCTACTTGGCCGACCCTGCATCCGTGTCGGCATCCTGGCAGGAGTTCTTCGCCGACTACCGACCTTCCGGCAGTGTCGCACCGGCCCCCACGTCGGTGGCCGTCCCTGCTGCACCGGCACCAGCCGCTCCGGCTGCTCCGGCCACTCCGGCTGCTCCGGCCGCCCCGGCGTCCGCGGGGGTCCCCGGAGCCACGCCGCTACGAGGTGCGGCGGCGCGCATCGTCGTCAACATGGAGGCCTCGCTCGGGGTCCCCACGGCCACGAGCGTCCGGGTGGTGCCGGCGAAGCTGCTCGAGGTCAACCGCACCATCGTGAACAACCAGCTCCGACGCACCACCGGCGGCAAGGTCAGCTTCACCCACTTGATCGGCTACGCGGTGGTCAAGGGGCTGGCCGCAGTACCGACCATGAACGCAGCGTTCGTGGCCGACGCGGACGGCAAGGGCACGCCCGGGGTGCTTCGGCACGATCGTGTCGGCCTCGGACTGGCTGTCGACGTCGAAAAGGCGGGGGGCCGCACTCTGCTCGTCCCGTGTATCGCAGACGCCGACACCCGGGACTTCAAGAGCTTCGTCGGTGCCTATGAAGACCTCGTTCGAAAGATCCACAACAACAAGATCGGGCCCGACGACTTCGCCGGCACGACCGTCACGCTGACGAACCCCGGCACCATCGGGACCGTGCAGTCGGTGCCCCGGCTCATGCCCGGTCAGGGCCTCATCGTCGGCGTGGGAGCCCTCGGCGTCCCCGCGGGCTTCGAGGCGGCCGACCCGCGGATGCTGGCCGAACTCGGTGTGGGCAAGACCGTGACGATCACGTCGACGTACGACCACCGCATCATCCAAGGGGCGGAGTCCGGACTGTTCCTGGCACACGTGTCGGAGTGCCTCATGGGCCGTCACGACTTCTACACCGAGGTCTTCGACTCGATGGAGATCCCCTACGAGCCGGTGACGTGGCAGCAGGACGACAACTCGGCCACGTCGGACTCCGACGGAGGTCATGAACGTCTCATCAAGCAGAACCACGTCCAGACCCTGATCAACATGTACCGGGTCCGCGGGCACCTGATCGCCCACCTCGACCCGCTCGATGCCGAGCCCACCGACCTCCATCCCGAGCTCGACCCGCTCCACTACGGCCTCACCATCTGGGATCTTCCCCGGCTCTTCGTGTCCGATGGCCTGGGCGGCAAGCAGCTGGCCACCCTCGACGAGATCCTCTCGGTCCTGCGCGACGCCTACTGCCGCACGTTGGGCGTCGAGTACATGCACATCCAGGACCTGGACCAGAAGCGCTGGATCCAGCAGCACGTGGAAGGGGTGTCGGCGACGACGGGTCCCGACGAGCAGCGGCACATCCTCGACCGGCTGAACGCGGCCGAGGTCTTCGAGCGCTTCTTGCACACCCGCTACGTCGGCCAGAAGCGGTTCGGGCTCGAAGGTGCGGAGTCGGCGATCGTCATCCTCGACGCCATCTTGAACGAGGCCGTCAAGGCCGGGCTGCACGAATCGGTCATGGGCATGTCCCATCGCGGCCGGCTCAACGTCTTGGCCAACATCGTCGGCAAGTCGTATGGCGAGATCTTCGAAGAGTTCGAAGGGAACCTCGACCCCGAGTCGGTCCAGGGCTCCGGCGACGTGAAGTACCACAAGGGGGCGACCGGGCTCTTCGTAGCCAGGTCAGGGGAGACGATCCCGCTGACCATGGCGTCGAACCCCTCGCACCTCGAAGCAGTCGACCCGGTGGTCGTCGGCATGGCCCGTGCCCGTCAGGACGCGCTCGGGGGCGAACGAGGGAGCGGACCCGCACTCGAGGACGGCCCGGGTGAACCGTTCCCGGTCCTGCCGATCCTGCTGCACGGAGATGCTGCGTTCGCAGGACAGGGCGTGGTCGCCGAGACGCTGAACCTCTCCGGACTCGCGGGCTACCGCACGGGTGGCACGGTCCACATCGTCATCAACAACCAGCTCGGCTTCACCACCGCGCCCGAGGCCGCCCGCAGCACCGTGTACCCGACCGACGTCGCCAAGATGGTGCAGGCGCCGATCTTCCACGTCAACGGAGACGACCCCGAGGCCTGTGCCCGGGCGGCGCGGCTGGCGTTCGGCTTCCGTCAGGCGTTCCACAAAGACGTCGTCATCGACATGGTCTGCTACCGGCGCCACGGGCACAACGAGGGGGACGACCCGAGCTACACGCAGCCCCTCATGTACGCGT